>JALHQP010000001.1 GCA_022841885.1 Aquincola sp.
CGGCGTCGCGCGCGGCCGCGGGGGGCGGCGCGGGCGATCGCAGATGCACCGTCAATGGCGTCGGTGGCTGCGCCGGCGCGCCGCGTGAGGCAGGCAGGTCGGGACGCCATGCCCACAGGCCGACCAGATGGCACAGCAGCACCGTGGCGCCGATCCACGCGCGTTCAGACCGGCGTCGCGGGTCCATCGTCCTGCACGTCGGGGCGCCACTCGAGCAAGTCACCCGGCTGGCATTGCAGCACCTCGCAGATGCGTTCCAGCGTTTCGAAGCGCACGCCGCGCACCTTGCCGCTCTTGAGCAGCGAGATGTTCACCTCGTTGATGCCCACGCGCTCGGCCAGTTCGCGCGACCGCATCTTGCGCAGGGCCAGCACGACGTCGAGCTTGACGACGATGGGCATGCTCAGACGAAGCCGCGGTTCTCTTCGTCGACCCGCGAGGCGCGCGCCATCACGCGCGCAATGGCCACCAGCGCGGCACCGAGCAGCAGCATCACGAAGTCGTTCCAGTCAACGCCGATTCGCAGTGCGCGCTCGCCAGGTGCGTTGTCCCAAGTCAGCGCCACCGACATCAGCGCCCGCGCCACGATCTGCGCAAGTGCCAGCGCGATCACGCTGTGCGCAAAACGGCCGAACACGCGCGCAGTGCCGGCGCCGAGCACGTCGCCTCTGCGGTAGCGCGTGAACAGGCGCCACAACTGGGCCAGCACGTACAGGCCCGCGGCTACCGGCAGCAGGCTGACCAGGACGACGCGCAGGCGCGCCGCGCCCGCGGGCGGCGCCTCGGCCAGCCCCAGGTGCGCTGCCAGGCCGCAGGCGTGCACCGCGTGCTCCGACACCGCCAGCGACACCGGAATCGATAGCAGCACCAGGGCTCCGACCGCGCACATGGCGTGGACCAACCAAGCCAGGCCCCGCAGGCGAGGCAGGTTCTTGACCGTGTCGTCATCCATAATGTTTTGCAAAAAAAGCTTTATGCAAAACATTAAATCACGACGCTTCCTCCACTGCAAGCACTAGCGCTTGCCCACGCGCGAGCGCCGCCACTCGCGCACGCGCTCGTCGATGAACTGGTCCACCGTGGTCTGCTTGCGCGGAAACTCGGCCAGCAGTTCGCGCGGGTCGAACTCCTCGGGCCACTGGTCGTCGGACACGAGGCCGATGTCGAGCACACGCGCGACGCCCTCGTGGAAGGGCCGCACCAGGGTGGCGAGGGTGCGCGCGACGCCCAGCGGCAGGTGCCGCACCTTGCCCTGGCGTGCGCGCACCTGGTACATCAGCGCCACGTCGTGGTTGCTCAGGTTGTCGGGGCCGCCGATCTCGATCGTGCGGCCGACCAGGATGTCTGTGACCAGGGCCTCGACCGCGATCGGCACGATGTCGCGCACGGCGACGAAGTTGCGCGGCTTGGTGGCGGGGCCGATCAGGAAGGTGCCGCCCTTGTCGAGCAGCATCTGGCCGTTGAAGCGGTGCACATGGCACTCCATGAAAGCCGACGGGCGCAGGATCGTGAAGGGCACGCTGCTCTCGCGCAGCACCTCCTCGATCTCGAACTTGGTGCGGAAGAAGTCGATCGGATGGTCCTCGCGCGCGCCCAGCGCCGAGGTGTAGACGAAGCGTTCGACGCCGGCGCCGAGCGCCGCCGCGATCAGCGCGCTGTGGCCCACATGGTCGACCTGCGCGCTCGAGTAGCGCCCACGCCCGAGCAGCGAGTGCGCTGCCGCGAAGACCCGAAACGCCCCCTTGCAGGCACGTTCCAGCGAGGCCGGGTCGGTGAGGTCGCCCTCGACGATCTCGGCGCCGGCCTGCGCCAGGTCCGCCGCGCGGGCGCGGTCTCGCACCATCGCGCGCACGCGCTTGCCGTCCTTCAGCAGGGCCAGGGCCGTGGCACGGCCCAGCAGCCCGGTGGCACCGACGACCAGGATCGTCATGGTTTCCTCCGCTCGGATACGCTCATGCTATCCACGAACTGCCAAGCCTTCCAAGCACCATGAAGACCGTTTCGCTCGGCCCGCTGGCCATCACGCCGATCTGCCTGGGCACCATGACCTTCGGCGAGCAGGTGGGCGAGGCCGACTCGCACGCCATTCTCGACCGCGCGCTGGAGCGTGGTGTCAGCTTCATCGACACGGCGGAGATGTACCCGGTGCCGCCCGGCCCCGAAACCTACGGCCGCACCGAGCAGATCCTCGGCAGCTGGTTCGCGAAGCGGCCG
Source organism: Aquincola sp. (assembly GCA_022841885.1). Classification (GTDB taxonomy): domain Bacteria; phylum Pseudomonadota; class Gammaproteobacteria; order Burkholderiales; family Burkholderiaceae_C; genus CADEEN01. Next base: position 2,215 of record JALHQP010000001.1, read on the forward strand.
CAGATGCGCGCCAAGGTCGTGCTGGCCAGCAAGGTGGCGGGCCCGGCGCGCGGCATGCCCTGGGTGCGCGGCGGCGGCAACGACGTCACGCCGGAAGGCATCGTGCAGGCCTGCGACGCCAGCCTGAAGCGCCTGCGCACCGACGTGATCGACCTCTACCAGATCCACTGGCCGAATCGCAACGCGCCGTCATTCGGATCGCTGTACTTCGACCCCGCGAGGGACCAGGCGCAGACCTCGGTGCACGACCAGCTCGAAGCGCTGGCGGGGCTGATCAAGGCCGGCAAGGTGCGGGCGATCGGCCTGTCCAACGAGACGCCCTGGGGCGTGATGGACTTCGTGCGCGTGGCTGAGCAGCATGGCCTGCCGCGCGTGGTGTCGGTGCAGAACGCCTACTGCCTGACCAACCGCGTGCCCGACAACGGGCTGGACGAGACGCTGCACCGGCTCGGCGTCGGGCTGCTGGCCTACTCGCCGCTGGCCTTCGGCGCGTTGACGGGCAAGTACGACGAGCGCGGCACCGACGACCCGAAGAACCCGGGCCGCATCGCGAAGTTCGAGCGCTTTCGCACCCAGCGCTGGGGCCGGCCCGAGGCGCTGGCTGCGGCACGGCGCTACAACGCGCTGGCGCGCGAGCACGGACTGACGCCCGCGCGGTTGGCGCTCGCCTTCTGCTACGGCAACTGGCGCGTGGCCAGCACGATCATCGGCGTGACCAGCTTGGCCCAGCTCGACGAGTGCCTGGATGCTTGGGGCACGACGCTGTCGCCGGAATTGCGGGCCGCCATCGACAAGATCCGCTGGGAAGTGCGCGATCCGGCGCAGTAGCTCAGGTTAGGCCTGCCAGATCGCCTCGCGCCCATGCGGGTGTGCCGTGGCGAGCACCCGCGTGCTGCCGCCGGGCCACAGCGTGAGCCGCAGTTCGAAGATCACGCCGGCGTCGGGCGGCTCCAGGCGGAGCCAGGCCAGCGGCGCTTGCGCGCTTGCGCGCGCGCCGGCCTCGACGATCGCCGCCTGCACTCCGTCGCGCGTGGCCGGCGGCATGTACTGCCACATCATCGAGTGATAGAGCACCGTGGCGCGGCCCGGTCGCGGTGCGGCCAGTTCACGCCGCGTCCAGGTCAGCGCATCGGCAGTTTCGACTTGAACATCCAGCGCCTGCGCCAGCGCGATCGCCGCGCGCAGGCGTTCGAGCCGTTCGCGCTGGTCGGGCCAGACGTAGGACGCCAGGCGCAGCGCGGCGCCCGGTTGTCGCAGGTCGACCGGCGCCACATCGCAGGCGGCCTGCGAGGCAATGTCGATCCGTTCGGGCAGTGCCGGCACGGCACCGCGCCAGTCGCTGCGGATGCGCACCGGGCTCGCCGGGTCGCCCCAGCGTGCGCTGCCGAGCTCGTAGCGGTAGCGGTGCCAGAGCTGGTTCAGGCCGGCGCTGGCGCCGATCTCCAGCGTCGCGAGCGGCAGGCCGGTGGCCCGCGCCACCGCGGCAAAGCCACCGAGCAGCAGCGCACTGCGGCCGATCTCGTTGGTCTGCGGCGCGCTGCGCAGGTAGTCGGCGACCCGTTCGCGCTGGGTGTGCAGTGCGCGCCGCACCGCCGCCGGCCCGGCCTGCATGTCGAAGCGCTCCTGGTGCGGCGGGTACAGCGCCGCGAGCTCGGCGTCGCTGCCGTCCAGCGCCATCGCGTGCAGCGCACCCGCCACGCGCAGCGGCACCACGTCGGCCCCCGGGTCGCCCGGCCAGGACGGCAGCAGCTCGCGCAGCGCACCACCACCGCGCCAGTCGGCCAGCGCCGCTTCGAGCACGCGCGCCGTGAACGGCGAGCCCGCTTCGTCGCACCAGCCGATCTGGCGCTCGAAGGCGGTGGCGATGGTGTCGCGCGTGTCGTCGCTCATGGCAGCATTGCACCATGGCGAAGAAGGACAAGCATGTCAGCGAGACGCCTGCGACGCAGTGGCTGCGGCGCCAGGGCATCGGTTTCACCGAGCACCCGTACGACTACGTCGAGCATGGCGGTACCGCCGAGTCAGCGCAGCAGCTGGGCGTCGACGAGCACGCCGTGGTCAAGACCCTGGTGATGCAGGACGAGCGCGCCCAGCCGCTGGTGGTGCTGATGCACGGCGACCGTCACGTCAGCACCAAGAACCTGGCACGCGAGATCGGCGTCAAGAGCGTCGAGCCCTGCAAGCCGGAGGTGGCGCAGCGCCACAGTGGCTACCTGATCGGCGGCACCTCGCCTTTCGGCTTCAAGCGCGAGGGCGTGCGCGTGTGCGTGCAGCGCAGCGTGCTCGAACTGCCGCGCATCTACATCAACGGCGGGCGGCGCGGCTTCCTGGTCGGCATCGAACCGGCCGTGCTGACCGGACCACTCGGCGCGACGCCCGTGGACTGCGCCTTAAACTGAACGCATGAATGCATGGGCATCCCTGGCGATGATCGTCGCCGGCTACCTGGTCGGCTCGCTGTCGTTCGCGATCATCGTCAGCCGCGTGATGGGCCTGGCGGATCCACGCAGTTACGGCTCGGGCAACCCCGGCGCGACGAATGTGCTGCGCACCGGCAACAAGGCGGCGGCGATCGCGACCCTGGCGCTCGACGCGCTGAAGGGTTTTGTGCCGGTGATCGTGGCGCTGCTGCTGGCCGAGCGCTTCGGCTGGGGCGAGCGCACGATCGCGGCCACCGGTCTGGCGGCCTTCCTCGGCCACCTGTGGCCGGTCTTCTTCAAGTTCAAGGGGGGCAAGGGCGTGGCCACCGCAGCGGGCGTGCTGTTCGGCTTCAACCCGCTGCTCGGCCTGGCGACGTTGATCACCTTCGCGATCATCGCGACCTTCTTCCGCTATGCCTCGCTGGCCTCGATCGCGGCGGCGCTGTTCGCGCCCTTCTACCAGTTGCTGATCTGGGAGGCCGACGGCTATGCGCTGGCCATCGTCGTGATGAGCCTGCTGCTCGTGTGGCGGCACGAGGGAAACATCCGCAAGCTGATCGCCGGTACCGAGTCCAAGATCGGACAGAAAGCAAAGATCCATCCATGAGCACTTCGATTCAACGATTCGACGTCGGCGCCCGCATGTCCGAGATGGCCGTGCACGGCGACCGCGTGTTCCTCGCCGGCCAGATCGCGGCCGACGGCTCGCAGGACATCGGCGGCCAGACACGCCAGGTGCTGGCCGCGATCGACGCGCTGCTGGCGCGCGCGGGCAGCGACAAGGGCAAGATCCTGATGGCGCAGATCTACCTGGCCGACATCGCCGACTTCGCTGGCATGAACGCCGCGTGGGATGCCTGGGTCATGCCCGGCCACACGCCGCCGCGGGCCACGGTGCAGGCCAAGCTCGCGAAGCCGGAGTGGAAGGTCGAGATCGTCGTCACTGCGGCGTTGTGAACGGCCCGCTCGGCAGCTGTTGGCTCGCCGCGCTGTGTGATCGATGCGCTGGAGCAGCGCGAGGGCTGGCGCCGACCGATCAAGGGTGCACGACCTTGAACGCGTTGTCCGGGCTCGCGAAGTGGCCTCGCACGGCGGGGCTGCCCATGTTCGACGTGACGGTCGCCGAGACGCTGTGCACGCCGACCGTCGAGAACGTGACGGCAAAGCCACCCTTGCCGACGATGCGGCCGAAGTTGACGAGGAAGGTCTTCGGCGAGAAGGCCGCACCCGGATCGGTCGAGTTCAGGGTCACCGTGTAGGACCCCTTGTCGAACCCGCAGGTGACCCGGATGCTCCCGACGACGGGCGTGCCGCGCGGCACCGTCTTCGACCCGGCCGTGGACGCGGGCGCCGTCGGACACGAAGCGATGCCAGGCTCGACGTAGACGAAGTTCTGGCCAGCAGCCTGCGGGGTGCGCACGGCCAGGGCGAACAGAAGAAGGGTCCGGCAAACGGCCGGCCCGCAGAGGGTCACTTCAACGACAGCACGTACGCCGCCAGCGCGCGTGCCTCCTTGGCCGACACCTGCGGTTGGGGAGGCATCACGTCTTGGCCCCAGACGCCGGTCCCGCCGCGCCTGATCTTCCTGGCCAGGACGTCGGCCGCGTTCTTCTGATCCGCGTACTTGGCCGCTACTTCCTTGAAATTGGGGCCGTACTTTCTCTTGTCGACCTGATGACAGGCCAGGCAGTTCTTCTTCACGACGAGGTCGTAATCCGCCCGTGCCGGCACGGCAGCGCACAACAAGCCGCCGACGACGGCAGTCCATCGAAGCGTCACTCGCAACGGGTTCTCCTTGCTCCAGAAAAGCGGACGCGCTGCTGGCCGGCAGCGCGCCTGCGCTTTGCAACTACTGCGGCTTCACACGGATGATCTTGCCCTGGTCCTCGAGCGCGACATACAGGTTGCCGTCCGAGCCCAGTTCACAGGCGCGGAAGCGTCCGGCCACCGTCGGCCAGGGGAAATCGGTCTTCGTTGCCGACATCCCATCGGCACTGACCTTCAGCAGGTCGAGGCGGTTGCCCACGGCCGTGCCATGGATGCCGATACCGGCAAACCCGACCACCATCTGGCCGTTCCAGTCCTTCCACTGCGTGCCCGACAGGAAGGTGTTGCAGAACATGCCCTGTGACAGCCCCTTGTTGTTCCACGCTGGCTTCATCGCCTTCGGATAGGTCTTGAGGTCGGTCATGGGCATGAAGGCGCCGCGCTTCTTGGGGTCCATCGCGCCCATCTGGTTGGGCGAGTAGCCGCAGTAGTCGTCCGGGCAGTCCTTGCGGCCGCCCACGTTCGGGCGCGGATCCCATCCGGCGTTGCCGCCGTTGACCAGCGCGGTGACCTCGTCGCTGTGCCAGGGGCCGTTCTCCGCCGTGAACGGGCGGTTGTCACCGGGGCGGAACGCGATGCCCTGCGGATTGCGGTGGCCGTAGGTGTACACGCGCGGATCGAAGCCCGCCGGCGGCTTGTTGTCCGGTGCGGCCTTGCCATCCCGGTCGATGCGCAGCACCTTGCCGCCGATGTACTTCGGGTCCTGCGGCGCGATGCCCAGGTGGTTGTCGCCGGTCGTCACGTAGAGAAAACCATCGGCGGGGCTGAAGCGGATGCGGCCGCCGTTGTGTGCGCCGGGGCCGCCGAAGGGATGCTTGGTGGCCTTGGGCTTGTAGCCGATGTCGCCCACGATGTCGACGCGGTCCGAGACGGCGTTCATCGCATCGTTGAGCTTGAACCGCATCACCCGGTTGCCGAGCTTGCCGCCCAGGTTGGAACTGGAGTACACGTAGATGAATCGGTTGCTCGCGAACTGCGGGTCGATCGCCACGCCCATCATGCCGGCCTGCCCGTCGCAGAACAGGTCGGCGCTGGCCGACGAATAGCCCGCGGTGGTGCCCACGCCATGCAGCTTGTTGATGGTGCCGTTGGGCATGCGCACCGACAGGCCCTTGCACTTCTCGGTGAAGAACATGGTGCCGTCCTTCATGAACGCCATGTCCCAGGGCGAATCGATCTTGTCGACGACGTCTTCCGTCATCACGGTCGGCGCCGCGGCGAGCAGGCTGCCCGATAGCGCCAAGCCAACCGAGGCCGTCAACGCAACTCTCAACATCTGTGCCATGTCTCGCTCCTGTTGTGTGAATCGACCGCAGCCGGCCTTCGTCTCATCCGACCGTGGGCGACGCGCTGGCCGCAACTTCATGCGCAAGCGCCCGCGCTGCGAATAGGAAAGCACGCCCAGCGCCTCACGTATCCGTGAAAACCCGCGTCCGGCCGGATTTGCGGCAATCGCAGCCCGTTTGTCCCGCACCTTGGCATGCGCCTGCGTTTTATGCCACCAACCCCAGCTGCTTCACGTCGCCGCGACCGGCGCGGACCACCGCCGGCGCGTCGGCCGACAGATCGATCACCGTCGTGGGCTGCATCGGGCATGCGCCGGCATCGATGACGGCCTGCAGCTCGTGCTGCCAGCGCTCGCGGATCGCGCGTGCATCGTTCATCGGCTCGTGCTCGCCGGGTGCGATCAGGGTGGTGGCCAGCAGCGGCTGGCCCAGCTCGGCCAGCAGCGCCTGCGCCGTGCGGTGGTCCGGCACGCGCAGGCCCACGGTGCGTCGCTGCGGATGGCTTACGCGCCGTGGCACCTCCTTGGTGGCCTGCATGATGAAGGTGAATGGCCCCGGCGTGCCGAGCTTGAGCAGCCGGTACTGGCGGTTGTCCACGCGCGCGTAGGTCGCGAGTTCGGACAGGTCGCGGCACAGGAGGGTGAGGTGGTGCTTCTCGTCGACGCCGCGCAGCCGCCGCAGTGCCTCGGCCGCCGCCTTGTCGTCCAGGTGGCACACCAACGCGTAGCTCGAGTCGGTGGGGATGGCCGCGATGCCGCCGTGGTGCAGGATCTGCGCCGCCTGCCTGAGCAATCGCGGCTGCGGGTTGTCAGGGTGGACCTCGAAGAACTGACTCATCGCGGACGGCCATGCACGCCGAGCTCATGAGGCGCTTCGACAGACTCAGCCGGAACGGGGGTCGTGGTCACTCCGCGACCGTGTCGGCTGCCACTGCGGTGATCGGCCTGCGCTGTTGCGTTGCCTCGCGCACGTTGAGCCAGGCACTCGCGGCGCCGCACGCACCGATGATCACCATGCCCAGCCAGCCCCAGCCGTCGGGCACGACGCCGAAGGCGATCCAGCCGGCCAGCGCGGCGGTGGCGAGCTGCACGTATTGGAAGGGCATCAGGGTCGAGGCAGGCGCCTTGCCGAGCGCCATGATCAGCAGCAGGTGGCCGGTGGTGCCGAGCAGCGCCACGGCGGTCAAGGCGATGAGTGCGTTGGGCGGTGCGGCCATCAGCGCGTCGATCGGGTCAGCCACGCTGGCCAGCAGGATCGGCGTGGCAATCGCCAGGCCGGTGGCGCCGGTGTAGAAGTTGGTGGTGAACGGATCCTCGTGCGGCGCGTAGCGGCTGGTCATGATCTGGAACGCCGCGTTGGCGCAGGCCGCCGCCAGCGGCAGCAGCGCCGCCCAGCCGATCACGCCGCTGCCCGGCCGCACCACGATCAGCGCGCCGATGAAGCCCAGCGCCACCAGGATCCAGCGCAATCGCGAGACACGTTCGTGCAGCCAGATGCGCGCCATCAGCGTGGCCGCCAGCGGCGTCAGCATCACGATGGCGGTGAACTCGGCCACCGGCATGCGGCGCAGCGCGGCAAACGCCATCGCCGAAGCAAAGGCGAGCAGCGCGCCGCGCGCGATCTGGAACATCGGGTTGGCGGTGCGGAAGGACTTGCCCGAAAACACGATCCACGCCGTCATCACCAACGCGTGCACCGCGTAGCGCGCCCACAGCACGACCGCGACCACAACGAACGCGCCGACGTAGCGCACCGTGGTGTCCATCGTCGCGAAGCAGCTTGCCGCGCCGATCACCAGCGCGATGCCGAGCAAGGGGTTCGGGCGCGAGTCGCTCACGGGGCGGGAAAGTGCACCCGGTCGCGCAGCGCGGTCCACACCGGCGTCAGCCGCCCCGGCAGGTCGGGCAGCGTGCCGAGCCCGGTGCGGCTTTCGTCGGGCGCGTGGAAGTCGCTGCCGCGCGAGGCGAGCAGCCCGAACTCGAGCGCCAGGTCGGCGTACTTGATGCGCTCGGCTTCGCTGTGGCTGCCGGTCATGACCTCGACGCCTTGGCCGCCGTGGGCCTTGAACTCGGTGAAAAGCGCGTACTCCTCGGTCGGCGTGAAGCGCGTGTAGCGCGCCGGGTGCGCGATCACCGCCAGGCCCCCCGACTCGGTGATCCAGTGCACCGCCTCGCCGAGCTTGGCCCAGCGGTGCGCAACGAAGCCGGGCTTGCCGTCGGTGAGGAAGCGCCGGAACACTTCGGAGGTGTCGGCGCAGTGGCCGGTGTCGACCAGCCAGCGCGCAAAGTGGGTGCGCGAGATCAGTTCGGGGTTGGCGACGTACCGCAGCGCCCCCTCGAAAGCGCCCGGGATGCCCACGGCCGCCAGACCGGCCGCCATCTCGAGTGCGCGTTCCTCGCGCCCGCCGCGTGTGCGCGCCAAGCCCTCGACCAGCGCCGTGTCGTCGGGATCGATGCCCAGGCCGACGATGTGGACCGTCTCGCCCGCGAAGGTGACCGAGACCTCCACGCCGGCCAGGTAGGCCATGCCCAGGGCCAGCGCGGCCTCGCGTGCGCGGTGCTGGCCGCGCACCTCGTCGTGATCGGTCAGCGACCAGAGCTGCACGCCGCCGGCAGCGGCGCGCGCGGCCAGCGCCTCGGGGGCGAGCGTGCCGTCACTCACAGTCGAGTGGCTGTGCAGGTCGGCGTTGGTCAGATGGTTCAGGTTCAAGCGGCCGAATTGTCTCAGGACCGGATTCGTCCCAGGGCGACCAGGGCGTTCGCGCGCTCGCCAGATGCGGGTAACTGGCAGGAGGCGAGCGCGGCGCGGCTCGTGCAACATCGGCGACATGTCGCCTCGTCCTCTTGCTGCGCTGGCCGCTGCGTGGGCCGCCGTCCTTGCGCCTGCTCAGGCCCAGACCACGGAACAGACCATCGTGATCACCGGATCGGTGACCGAACGCGCCGCCTTCGACGCGCCGTACGCGATCGGCGTGGTCGATGCGCAAGCGCTGCGCGCCGCCGGGCCGATGGCCAACCTGTCGGAGGCGATGGCGCGCGTGCCCGGCCTCGTCGTCGCCAACCGATACAACTACGCGCAGGACCTGCAGATCAGCACGCGCGGCTTCGGCGCGCGCGCCGGTTTCGGGGTGCGCGGCGTGCGCCTGTACACCGACGGCATCCCGGCCTCGATGCCCGACGGCCAGGGCCAGGTCAGCCACTTCGACCTCGCCGGTGCGCAGCGCATCGAGGTGCTGCGCGGTCCGTTCTCGGTGCTCTACGGCAACGGCTCGGGCGGCGTGATCGCGGCTTTCAGCGCGCCGGTGCGAGAGCGGCGATTCGAGACCGCGCTCGACATCGGCGACTTTGGCCTGCGCCAATGGCGCGTCGGCGCGCAGGCGCCGCTCGGCGACGGGCTGGAGGCGCGCGTGGCCGCCTCCGACCTCGAGTGGGACGGCTTTCGGCCTCAGAGCGCAGCGCGCAAGACCAGCGTCAACCTGCGCCTGGCGTGGCAAGGTGCGCATGACCGCGTGCTCGTCGCTGCCGGCGCGCTCGACCAGCCGGCCGACGATCCGCTGGGCCTGACACGCGCCCAGTTCGACGCCGACCCGGCGCAGACCACCCCGCAGGCGACTCAGTTCGACACCCGCAAGACCCTGCAGCAGCAGCAGCTCGGCGTGCGCTGGGTGCATCGATTCGGCGATGGATTCCTGGCCGAGAGCGCGCTCACCGCCTACGCCGGCGAGCGCGCGGTGAGACAGTTCCTGGCCATCGCGGCGGCCACGCAGAGCAATGCGCGCCATGGCGGCGGCGTGATCGACTTCGACCGCCGCTACGACGGCCTCGACGCGCGGCTGACCTGGCGCCTGGGCGCGGCCACGCTGGTCACCGGCGCCGCGCTCGAACGACAGGCCGACGACCGGCGCGGCTCCCTCAACTACACCGGCACGGTGGCCGCACCGACCTACGGCGTGATCGGTGCGCTGCGCCGCGACGAGACCAACCGCGCCACCAGCCGCGACCTGTACGCGCAGCTCGAGGCGCCGCTGACCGAGGCCTTCACGCTCGCCGGCGGCGTGCGCCGCGGGCGCGTCGAACTCGCGGCCACCGACCGCTACCTGTCCAACGGCGACGACTCGGGTCGGCGCGACTTCAGCTACACGAATCCGGTGCTCGGGCTGCGCTGGCAACTGGGGCGTGGCTTCAACCTGCATGCCAGCGTGGCGCGCGGCTTCGAGTCGCCGACGCTGGGCGAACTCGCCTACCGCACCGACGGCACGGGTGGTTTCAACACCACGCTCCTGCCGCAGAAGAGCCGCCAGGCCGAGGTCGGCCTCAAGTGGAAGCGCGCCGACGGTGCGTTGTCGGCGGACGCGACGCTGTTCCGCATCACGGTCGACGACGAGATCGGCGTGGCCACCAACGCCGGCGGGCGCCAGAGCTTCCGCAACGTCGGTCGCACGCTGCGTGAGGGGGCCGAGTTCTCGCTCGGCGGTCAGCTCGCGCGCGACTGGCGCGCGGCCGCCGCGGTGACGCTGCTCGACGCGACCTACCGCGACGCCTTCCTGGCCTGCGCCGGCATTCCCTGCACCGCGCCGACGGTGCCGGTGGCCGCCGGCAACCGCATCGCCGGCACGCAGCGTGGCCTCGCGTTCGCCGAACTGGCGTGGACACCGCGTGCCGGGACCGAACTCGCGCTCGAAGCGCGCGCGGCCTCGGCGCTGACCGCCAACGACACCAACAGCGAGGCGGCGCCGCGCTACCACCTGTGGGCGCTGCGGGCGAGCCAGCGCTACGCGTTGTCGCAGGGCCTCACGCTCGAACTGCTGGCGCGCCTGGACAACGCCGCCGACCGTGCCTACGCCGGCAGCGTGATCGTCAACGACGCCAATGGCCGCTTCTACGAACCCGGTTCGCCGCGGGCGTGGTTGCTGTCGGTGCGCCTGTCGAGCGCGTTCTGAGCCCGGCCCGGGCGCCACGGCGCTCAGCCGCGGGGAGGCTTGCGCTGCCCCGCGAGCACGCGGTACACGGTGGCCCGGCTGACACCGAGGCGACGCGCCGCCTCGGCCACGTTGCCCTGTGCGCTGCGCACGGCCTGTCGGATCATCGCCGCCGTGCTGGCGCGCAGCGGCTGCACGCGCGGGGCCGTCTGAGCGGCGCGCAGTTGCAGGCGCACGCCTGACCAGAGCGGCACCACCCGCGGCGGGTCGTCGCTGCGCTGGCCCATCAGCTGTTCGGGCGGCAACGCAAACACGTCCTCGAGCGTGACCGCAGCATGCGCCGGCAGCGCCAGCATGTCGCGTGCCGAACGGTCGGCGCCGACGATGGCGCCCTCGCGGTCGACCGCCAGCAGACCCGCGTCCTCGTCGGCGGTGGCGCCCGGCCACTGCAGCGCGAACACCCGCTCATGCGGCCGTGCCAGCAGCAGCGCGGTCTCGATGCGCCGCACCATGCGCGCGGCCAGGTGCCGCAACTCGGGCCGCTCCTCAGCCAGCACGCCGGTGATGTCGAGCATGCCGATGCAGCGGCCGTCCGGATCGGCGATCGGCGCACCGGCGCAGCTGTAGACGGCGGTGTCCTCGAAGAAGTGCTCGCCCCGGTGCAGCCACACCGGGCGTTGCTCGCCGAGGGCGGCGCCGATCGCGGTGGTGCCCACGCTGCGCTCGCTCAGGTCGACCCCCACGCGCGCGATGGCCGCCACCCGCCGGTCGGCCGCGTCCGGCGCGCCGCCGACAGCGGCGACGATGCCCTGGGCGTCGGTCAGCAGGCAGAAGTAGCGTGTCGGCGCGATCGTGCGCGCCAGGTCGTCGAGCACCGCAGCGGCGGCGGCGCGCAGCGGCTCGTTGGCTTCGAGGCAGCGGCGCAACGCGGCTTGCGTGACCACGTCGAAGCCGACGCGCTGCTGCGGTCGGTGACCCATGGCCAGGCAGCGCTGCCACGACTGCGCGATCCACGGCTCGGCGGTGTTGGCCTGGCCGGCCCCCTGCATGACGGCCGAGCGCGCGGCGGCGATGGCGCTCAGGCGCGGATCGTGGGCGGCGGTACTCACACCGCGGATGGTGCCGCGCGGCGCGAGCCCGAGTGTCGCAATCTGAGAATTTCGGGGCGGGACTAGGGTTCGCCCTAGGGATGCCCCCGGGAGGCCGCCGAACAATCATTCGTGAAACGGCGTGCATCACGTGCGCCTTCACCGGAGACCGCAAGTGCAGAAGACGCTCCACATCAACCCGGAAAAATGTACCGGGTGCCTGCAGTGCGAGATGGCCTGTTCGTTCGAGAACTACGCCACCTACGCACCAGCCAAGTCGCGCATCAAGGTGTTCGACTTCCATCACACGGGCCGCAAGGTGCCCTACACCTGCACGCAGTGCGACGAGGCCTGGTGTCTGCACGCCTGCCCCGTCGAGGCGATCACGCTGGACAAGCTGACCGGCGCCAAGGTCGTGAACGAAACCACCTGCGTCGGCTGCAAGGTGTGCACGATCAGCTGCCCGTTCGGCACCATCAACTACGTGCAGGAGACGGGCAAGGTGCAGAAGTGCGACCTGTGCGGCGGCGAGCCGGCCTGCGCGGATGCCTGTCCGACCGGCGCGATCACGTATGTCGATGCCAACTGGACCGGCCTGAACAAGATGCAGGCCTGGGCCGACAAGCTCGGCAACCAAGCTTCAGCCTGAGGAGAAACGTCATGTCCTGGGCAGGAAAGATTCTTCGTGTCGATCTCGGCAAGGGCACGTGCAAGAGCGAGCCGCTGAACATGGACTGGGCGCGCGCCTACCTCGGCTCGCGCGGGCTGGCGACGAAGTACATCGTCGAGGAGGTCGACCCCAAGGTCGACCCGCTGTCGCCGGCCAACAAGATCATCTGGGCCACGGGCCCGCTGACCGGCACGATGGCCTCCACCGGCGGTCGCTACACGGTGGTGACCAAGGGGCCGCTGACCGGCGCCATCGCCTGCAGCAACTCGGGCGGCTACTGGGGCGCCGAGCTGAAGATGGCCGGCTGGGACATGGTCATCTTCGAAGGCAAGAGTGCCAAGCCGGTGTACCTGTTCATCGAGGACGGCAAGGCCGAGCTGCGTGACGCGGCGCACCTGTGGGGCCAGAGCGTCTGGCACACCGAAGAGACGATCAAGAAGCAGCACCAGGATCCGTTGATTCGCGTGTCTTCCATCGGCCTGGCGGGCGAGAACCAGGTGCTGTTCGCTGCCGTGGTCAACGACCTGCACCGGGCGGCCGGCCGCTCGGGCGTGGGCGCGGTGATGGGCAGCAAGAACCTGAAGGCCATCGCGGTGCGCGGCACGCTGGGCGTGGGCAATCTGCATGACCCGAAGGGCTTCATGCAGGTGACCAAGGAGAAGAAGAAGATCCTGGCCGACAACGCGGTCACGGGCCAGGGCCTGCCGACCTATGGCACCCAGGTACTGATGAACGTCATCAACGAGATCGGCGCGCTGCCGACGCGCAATCACCGCGACAGCCAGTTCGAGGGCGCGAAGGACATCTCGGCCGAGGCGATGGCCACGCCACGCAAGAGCGATGGCAAGGCCCAGCTCGTCACCAACCAGGCCTGCTTCGGCTGCACCATCGCCTGCGGCCGCATCAGCAAGATCGACCAGACGCACTTCTCGGTGCAGAACAAGCCGCAGTACTGGGGCGCCACCGGGGGCCTGGAGTACGAGGCGGCCTGGGCGCTCGGCGCGGCCAACGGTGTCAACGACATCGAGGCGCTGCAGTACGCCAACACCATCTGCAACGAGCAGGGCATGGACCCCATCAGCTTCGGCGCCACCATCGGTGCGGTGATGGAGCTCTACGAGATGGGTGTGCTCAAGGCGGAGCAGATCGGCACCGAGGCGCCGTTCGGGTCGGCCAAGGCGCTGTGCGAGCTGGCCGACATGACGGCCCGGGGCGTGGGCTTCGGCAAGGAGATCGGTCAGGGCAGCAAGCGCCTGACCGCCAAGTACGGTCACCCCGAGCTGTCGATGAGCGTCAAGGGCCAGGAGTTCCCGGCCTACGACGCGCGCGGCATCCAGGGCATGGGCCTGACCTATGCCACCAGCAACCGCGGCGCCTGCCACCTGCGCAGCTACACCGTGGCCAGCGAGGTGCTCGGCATCCCGGTCAAGACCGACCCGTTGGTGGCCGACGGCAAGCCTGAACTTGTGATGGCCTTCCAGGACGCCACTGCCGCGTTCGACTCGGCCGGCATCTGCATCTTCACCAGCTTTGCCTGGGGCCTGGCCGACGTGGCGCCGCAGGTGGCCGCGGCCTGCGGGCCCGAGTTCACGCTCGAGAACCTGAGCAAGATCGGCGAGCGCATCTGGAACATGGAGCGCGACTTCAACAACAAGGCCGGCTTCACCGCCAAGGACGACAACCTGCCGCCGCGCCTGCTCAACGAAGCCGCCAAGACCGGGCCGGCCAAGGGCCTGACCAGCAAGCTGCCCGAGATGCTGCCGAAGTACTACGCGGTGCGCGGCTGGAACGCCGACGGCACCTTGAAGCCCGAGACGCGGGCGCGCCTGGGCCTCTGATCTTCCACTCATGCAAGGACGGGGTGATGCGCCAGCGTCACCCCGTTTTCACTCCATGACCAAGCACTTGATCCTCGGCGCCGGCCCGGCCGGCGTCATCGCGGCCGAGACGATCCGCAAGCACGCGCCGCAAGACGAGATCACCATCGTCGGCGACGAGCCGGAGGCGCCGTACTCGCGCATGGCGATTCCCTACCTGCTGATGGGCAACGTCGGCGAGGAGGGCACGCACCTGCGCCACGGCGCCGATCACTACGCCAAGCAACGCATCCAGGTGAAGCGCGGCGCACGTGCCAAGTCGGTCGACGTAGCGAACAAGACCGTGGCCTTCGACGACGGCTCGACGCTGGCCTACGATCGGCTGCTGATCGCCACCGGCTCGACGCCGGCCAATCCACCGATCCCCGGCATCCACAACGACGGTGTGCTGCACTGCTGGACGCTGAAGGACGCCCGCGCGATCGCGCAGCGTGCGGTCAAGGGTGCACGCGTGCTGCAGATGGGGGCCGGCTTCATCGGCTGCATCATTCTCGAGGCGCTGGCCGCGCGCGGCGTGCAGCTCACGGTGGTGGAGATGGGCGACCGCATGGTGCCGCGCATGATGGGGCCGACGGCCGGCGGCATGATCCGCGACTGGTGCGAGGCCAAGGGCGTGCGCGTGTTCACCGGCACGCGCGTCGAGGCGATCGAGCCGCATGCACCCTTGCGTGTGCGCCTGTCCAACGGCCAGCACCTCGAGTGCGACCTGGTGATCAGCGCCACCGGTGTCAAGCCCAACATGGGCTTCCTCGAGAACAGTGGCATCACCTGCCTGCTCGGCGTGCTGACCGACGAGCACCTGCAGACCAACGTGCCGGGCGTCTACGCGGCGGGCGACTGCGCCGAAGCCTTCGACAAGGTCAGTGGCAAGACCATCGTCAGCGCGATCCAGCCCAACGCGGCCGAGCAGGCACGCGTGGCGGCGCTGAACATGGTGGGGCGCAAGACGGTGCTGCGCGGCGTGACGCAGATCAACGTGCTCGACACGCTGGGCCTGATCAGCGCGAGCTTCGGCGACTGGCAGGGCGTGCCCGGCGGCGAGCATGTCGAGCTGACCGACAAGGCCGCCGGCCGGCACCTGAGCCTGCAGTTCGGCGGTGAGCGCCTGGTGGGCTGCAACAGCGTCGGCTGGACCGAGCATGTGGGCGCGATGCGCGGCCTGGTCGAGGGCCAGGTGACGTTGGCGCCACTGTGGAAGCAGCGCCTGCTGCAGGATCCGACGCAGCTGATGGCAGCCTACCTCGCCAGCGCGCAGGCGCAGGAGCACAAGGCGCTGGTCCGGGCATAGCGGGCATAGTGCGAGGGATGCGCATCACCTTCAAGCTCTACGCCAGCCTGACGCAGCACCTGCCGGCCGACGCGCGGCAGAGCAACCGGATCGAACTCGACCTGCCCGAAGGCACGCCGATCGCGAAGATCATCGAGCCCTTCGGGCTGCCCGAGAAGCTGGTGCACCTGGTGCTGGTCAACGGCGTGTACGTGCCGCCGGCCGAACGCCTGAGCTACGTGCCGAAGGAGGGCGACGTGCTCGCGATCTGGCCGCCGATCGCCGGCGGCTAGGCCAGGGTCGATGCAAGGCCACTACCCGCTCGTGTTCGAGCGCGAAATGGGCTGCACCGCCGACGAGCTGCGGGGCTGGCTGCCCGGGGCCTGCGGCGGCCGCGCACTGTCGTGGCGCCCGCAAGGCGTGGACGTCGCGCTCGAGGCGGGCAGCGTGGCCATCGATTGGGCATCGCTCGAGCCGCGTCGGATCGCGCTGATCACGCTGCCGCGCCTGCGCGTGCGCTTCGCCGCGCAAGGTGTCGACGAGCAGGCCTGGCAGCGCTTCATGCGCTACTTCGACCTCTATACGCAGCGCGGCGGCGGCTGAGTCGCGCTCAGCGGGGCGGCGGCGCGCCGACCGCATTGGTGTTCTGTACCGCGCGGATGCGCCAGCCCCGCGACGTGGCCCGCAGCCACCAGGTGAACAGACCATGGCGCGGCGCGCGCGGCGTGCCGTCGGGGTCGAGGTCGCCGCGGATCGACCAGCCCTGGTGCACGAGCGCGAAAGACTCGCCGAGCGGCTGCACCTCGGTCTCGTGGCAGGCCCAGACGCTGTGCTGGAACTGGCTGCGGTGCATCGCTGCGTGCGAGGTTTCGATCTGCGCGCGGCCGCGCAGGCGGGTGGCGGCCACGGTGACGAGGTCGGCGTCTTCGGTGAACAGTGCCGCCAGACGCGTCATGTCGTGCGCGTTCCACGCGTCTTCCCATTCGCGCGCGATCGCGCGGGCGGCTTCTTCGACGGTGGGGCTCATGCGGGTCAGTGTGCCATGCGCAGTGCGAGTCCGCGCGCCGTGTCGGTCGTGACGAGCGTGCCGGAGCGCAGCGGCACTCGTCAAGCTGTTGCTCATCATGCCGTTGCTGCTGCATGGGGCAGGCCGGGGCAACGACCGCTGCTACGGCACAATCGCGCCCTTCGAGAGACGTGGGGAAACGTCCGTGAACGAGATCTTCCTGTCGTTGGGCATCGAGTCGTGGAAACCGGTGCTGACTGCGCTGCTCTTGCCGCCGGCGCCATTGCTGTTGCTGGCCCTGCTGGGCGCGCGCGCGATCCTGTGGCGGCGCGGCCTGGGCTGGTTGCTGGTGCTGTTGTCGGCGCTGGGCCTGTGGTTCGGTGCCTGCGGCGCCGTGGCGGAGTGGCTGCAGAGTTCGCTGCTGTCGCCGCCGGCAGCGCTCTCTTCGGAACGGGTGGCCGAACTGCGCAAGGCTGCGGTCAAGCCCGGCGTTGCCATCGTCGTGCTCGGTGGGGGGCGCGAGGCCCGTGCGCCGGAGTACGGCGTGGCCAGCCTCTCGCCACTGGCTCTGGAGCGCCTGCGCTACGGCCTGTGGTTGGGACGCGAGACCGGCGCGCCCGTGATGTACAGCGGTGGTCTCGGCCATGCGGCCGAACCGGGTGCCACCGAGGCCGAGGTGGCCAGCGCGATTGCCGCGCGCGAGTTCATGCGGCCGCTGCGCTGGACCGAATCGCGCGCACGGGACACCCGCGAGAACGCGCAGTTCAGCACCGCGATGCTCGCCGACCAGGGTGTGACGCAGCTGGTGCTCGTGACGCACGGCTGGCACATGCCGCGCGCGCTGCGTGCGTTCCGCGACGCGGCCCAGCACAATGGGGCGAAGTGGGAAGTGGTGGCAGCACCGATGGGTCTGTCGCAACGCGTGGAGCGGCCGGCGCTGCGCTGGATCCCGTCGTCGGAAGGCTACCTGCTCGTGCGTGCCGTGCTGCGCGAGAAGATCGGCTGGTGGCTCGGCGCCTAGGCCGCTGCCGCCCCGATTGAAGGCCCCATAAAGACAAACCCCTCCACGCCGAAGCGGGAGGGGTGGGTGGCTTTCGCCACCGGTCGGGGATCGAGAGGTAATCTGTCCCGGGCCCCTTGGACGCAGAGACTGCGCCGCTGGTGTTTGCCTGCATCAGCAAGCAGATGCACGGTAAGTCAGGGGCGTGACTGCGGCAAGCCAATCCGAGCAATCGCTGCGCCGTTGCTCATAACGTTCGCGGCCTTGACATCCGGCTAGCCGCGCGGCGGGGTTGACATCACCGCATCGAAGGCGGCCTGAACGGCCTTGATCGCCTCGGCCGGCATCTGAATCACGCGGCCCCACTCGCGCTGCGTCTCGCCTGGCCACTTGTGCGTGGCATCGATGCCCATCTTGCCGCCCAGGCCACTCGTGGGCGACGCGAAGTCGAGGTAGTCGATCGGGGTCTGGTCCACCAGGGTCGTGTCGCGCACCGGGTCGACGCGCGTCGTGATGGCCCAGACCACCTCCTTCCAGTCGCGGATGTTCACATCGTCGTCGGTGACGACGATGAACTTGGTGTACATGAACTGGCGCAGGAAGCTCCACAGGCCGAACATCACGCGCTTGGCGTGGCCGGCATAGGCCTTCCTGATCGAGATCACCGCCATGCGGTAGCTGCAGCCCTCGGGCGGCAGGTAGAAGTCGACGATCTCCGGAAACTGCTTCTGCAGGATCGGCACGAAGACCTCGTTCAGCGCCACGCCGAGGATGGCGGGCTCGTCGGGCGGCTTGCCGGTGTAGGTGGAGTGGTAGATCGGGTCGCGCCGGTGCGTCAGCCGGTCGATGCGAAAGACCGGGAACCAGTCCTGCTCGTTGTAGTACCCGGTGTGGTCGCCGAACGGGCCTTCGAGGGCGTGCAGGTAGCCGCCGCGCTCGACCAGCTTGATGCCGTGCTCGCTCTCGCCGCTGAAACCGGCGGGCGCGGTCGGGATGTGGCCCTCGAGCACGAACTCGGCGCTGGCCGGTGCTTGCAGTTTGAGAGCCCCGTCGCCGACCGAGGCGTCCACGACCTCGGTGCGGCCGCCACGCAGCAGGCCGGCGAACTGGTATTCCGACAGCGTGTCCGGCACGGGGGTCACGGCGCCGAGGATGGTCGCCGGATCGGCGCCGAGCGCGACCGCGATCGGGAACGGCCGGCCTGGATTGGCGTGCGCGAAGTCGCGGAAGTCCAGCGCCCCGCCGCGGTGGGCGAGCCAGCGCATGATCACTTCGCGCCGGCCGATGACCTGCTGGCGGTAGATGCCGAGGTTCTGCCGCACGCGCGGCACGGGCACGGCCTGCGGCCCGCGGGTGATGACCAGGCCCCAGGTGATCAGCGGGCCGGCATCGCCTGGCCAGCAGGTCTGCACCGGCAAGCGGCCGAGGTCGACTTCCGGCCCGTCGACCACCACCTCCTGGCACGGCGCCGAGCGCAGCGTGGCGGGCTTCATGTCCCACAGCGCCTTGACCATGGCGAGCAGGCGCCCGGCGTCCTTCAGGCCCTTTGGCGGCTCGGGTTCCTTCAGGCTGGCCAGCACCCGGCCGACTTGGCGCAGGTCGTCGAGGCTCTCGGCACCCATGCCAAAGGCCACCCGGCGCGGCACCCCAAACAAGTTGATCAGGGCCGGAATTTTGTAACCTACTGGATTTGTAACCAGTATGGCCGGCCCGCCGGCGCGCAACACCTGGTCAGCGAGCGCTGTCATTTCCAGCCGCGTCGACAAAGGCTCGGCCATCCGTTTCAACTCGCCGAGGCTTTCGAGCTGGCCGATGAAGTCGCGCAGATCCTTGTATTTCATTCCTGGATGGAATTTAAGACATCAAATTTATTGTTGACTGGTTATTAGGCGGCTTCCTAGAATCCGCCAGCCCTGAGAAAACAAGGGTTAACCCGCGGCGCAGATCGATACGAATGCCGCGGGACGCTGCCCGCCGCGGACCAACGCGGCCGATTATCTCCGCCGGCCCTGCGCGCGTTGCTCACGCGCGCAGCGGTGCGGTGGTGTGAAAGGACGAGAGTGACAGCGCCGCGTTTATTGAGTTCGCTGCTTGAGTCGTGTGGGGTCTTCCTGCGCGACGTGGGCCATGGTTTGCTGGATGTCAGCCATAACGGACTGGCCCTGCTGGGCTTGGCCGTCGCCGCGGCCGGCATGTTCGTGGCCGGCCATCCCGACATGCGCCAGCAGATGGAAGTGTCGACGCTGGGCTGGCTGCAGGAGCGGCACGAGGCCCGGGCCGAACGTGACGGCAACCTGCTGGTGGCCTTGGCCGAGCCGGTGGCCGTGAACCGTGCCACCGCCGCCGATCCCCGGGCGCTGACCCGCCCGCAGGCGGCCGTGGCGGGCTGGCTCTCGCGCCGCTACAAGGTAGCGCCCGAACCCGTCAGCCGCCTGGTGCAGGAGGCGTGGACGCTCGGCCAGCGGGCGCAACTCGATCCGACGCTGATCCTGGCGATCATGGCCGTGGAGTCCAGCTTCAACCCGTTTGCCCAGAGCCCGGTCGGCGCCCAGGGCCTGATGCAGGTGATGACCCGGGTCCACGACGACAAGTACGAAGCCTTCGGCGGCCAGCACGCGGCCTTCGACCCGGTGACCAACCTGCGCGTCGGCGTCCAGGTGCTCAAGGAATGCATCGCACGCGCCGGCAGCCTGGAAGGCGGGCTGCGCTACTACGTCGGCGCGGCAAACCTGCCGGACGACGGTGGTTACGCTGCCAAGGTGCTCGGCGAGCAGGCAAACCTGAGGCTCGTGGCCTCCGGCCGTCAGCTGGCCGTCACGGTGCCGCAGGCGCCGCTCGTGGTTCCGGTGCGCAGCCCGGAGCCGTCGGCGCCACAGGCCCCCGTGGCCGACCAGACGGTCGATCCGGTGCCCCAAGCCGTGGCCCCGGTGCGCCTGGAGCGCGTCGCGCTGCTGCGCTGAGCGCGGCTACACTCGTTTCCCTGCGCGACTGGCGATAACGGCCGCCCGGGTTCGGCCCGGCGCCGAAGGTGGGCCACCACCGGGAAGCGCAGGCGCGGGCGGCAGGGCCGCCCGCCGCGTCCGCCGTTCGCCTGGGCAGCCCTCCGATCGACCTGCGTTGTTGTCGCGGTCGCCCGTGAAGGCCCATCTTTCAGATGAGGACTGCCGTCATGTTCGACCGTTCCACCCACACCGTGGCCGCCATCGACCCCGAGGTCAATGCCGCCATCCTGGCCGAAAACCGGCGCCAGGAAGAACACATCGAGCTGATCGCGAGCGAGAACTACACCTCGCCCGCCGTGCTGGCCGCGCAGGGCTCGCAACTCACCAACAAGTACGCCGAGGGCTACCCCGGCAGGCGCTACTACGGCGGCTGCGAGCACGTCGACGTGGTCGAGACGCTGGCCATCGAGCGCTGCAAGCAGCTGTTCGGTTCCAAGCACGCCAACGTGCAGGCCAACTCGGGTTCGCAGGCCAACCAGGCGGTGTTCTTCGGCCTGCTGCAGCCGGGCGACACGATCATGGGCATGAGCCTGGCCGAGGGCGGCCACCTCACGCACGGCATGGCGCTGAACATGAGCGGCAAGTGGTTCAAGGTCGTCAGCTACGGCCTCGATGCCGACGAGGCGATCGACTACGAGCAGATGGAGCGCGTGGCGTGCGAGGCCAAGCCCAAGCTGATCATCGCTGGCGCCTCGGCCTACAGCCTGCGCATCGACTTCGAGCGCTTCGCTCGCGTGGCGAAGTCCGTGGGCGCGCTGTTGATGGTCGACATGGCGCACTACGCCGGCCTGATCGCTGCCGGCGTGTATCCGAACCCGGTGCCGCATGCCGATGTCGTGACTTCGACGACGCACAAGAGCCTGCGCGGCCCGCGCGGCGGCATCGTGGTCTGCAACGACGATGAGATCGCCAAGAAGATCAACAGCGCGATCTTCCCCGGCATCCAGGGCGGGCCGCTGATGCATGTGATCGCCGGCAAGGCAGTCGCCTTCAAGGAGGCGCTCGAGCCGTCGTTCAAGGTCTACCAGCAGCAGGTGCTTGCCAATGCGCGCGTGCTGGCCGACACCCTGATCGAGCGCGGCCTGCGCATCGTGTCCGGGCGCACCGAGAGCCACGTGATGCTGGTCGACCTGCGGCCCAAGGGCATCACCGGCAAGGAAGCCGAAGCGGTGCTGGGCCGCGCCCACATCACCTGCAACAAGAACGGCATCCCGAACGACCCGCAAAAGCCGATGGTCACCAGCGGCATCCGCCTCGGCTCGCCGGCGATGACCACGCGCGGCTTCAAGGAGGCCGAAGCACGCCTGACGGCGAACCTGATCGCCGACGTGCTGGAGGCGCCGAGCGACGAGACGGTGATCGATGCGGTGCGCGCCAAGGTGGCTGCGCTGACGCGCGACTTCCCGGTGTATCGTTAACCCGACAGGCTGACCCGAAAGGACGCGCCGCGTGCGCTGCCCCTTCTGTGCCCACGAGGAAACGCAGGTCGTCGAGACGCGCGAGTCCGACGAGGGCGACGTCATCCGGCGGCGTCGCCGCTGCACCGCCTGCGACAAGCGCTTCACCACCTACGAGCGGCCCGAGATCGCGCTGCCGCAGGTGGTCAAGAAGGACGGCGCGCGCGCCGAGTTCGACCCGGCCAAGCTGCGCGCCTCGATGCTGCTCGCGCTGCGCAAGCGGCCGGTGAGCGTCGAGCAGGTCGAGGCCGCCCTCGAGCGCATCCAGGACAAGCTGCTGACCAGCGGCGCGAAGGAAGTGCCGTCGACGCGCCTGGGCGAACTGGTGATGCGCGAGTTGAAGCGCATTGACAAGGTCGCCTACGTGCGCTTCGCATCGGTCTACCGCAGCTTCGAGGACGTGGACGAGTTCCGCCAGCTCATACGCGATATCTGAGCCGCGTGCGCGCGCTCCCACCGAAGGGGGAGCGGCGCGTTCTCCCACCAAAGGGGGAACGATTTCCGCGAGGTGCCTGCCTAGAGTGATCTCCATCGCAACGAGGAGATCACCATGGCAAACAAGACCTTCCAGCGCGGCCTGACTCTGATCGAGGCCTGCGCGACGCTCACCATCGCCAGCGTACTGGTTACGGCCGGCTGGCCCTCGCTCAAGCCGACGCTGGACCGCAAGGCGCTTCAGGGGCTGGCCGCCGAGATGGCAGCCGACCTGCAACTCGCCCGCGGCGAGGCCGTCGCGCGGCAGGAGGGTGTGCGAGTCGCTGCGCAAGTCGCCGAAGGCGGCAGTTGCGTGGTCGTCTATACCGGGCCCGCCAGTGCCTGCAGGTGTGGCGATGCGACGGCACCGGTGTGCGAAGCCGAGGGCAGGGCTGTCACCTACCGGTTCCTGGCCGCCAGCAGCGGCCTGTCGATCGCAACCAACGTGGCCTCCCTGCGTTTCGACCCGCGGCTGGGCACGGCCACGCCCGCAGGCACGCTGCGGGTCATCTCCGCCAGCGGCGAGGCGGTACACCACATCGTCAATCTGGCCGGGCGTGTGCGCTCCTGCAGCCCGCAGGCCGCGGTGCCGGGCTTCCAGGCCTGCTGAGACGCTGGCCGGCCCGCCCCTGAATGGGGGCAGCGCGACGAGCGGCACCCGTAACGCGACGGGCGGGTGCCCGCCCGCCGACCTGTTGCCGGTGGTTACGAATAATGGGCTCATGCCGCCAACCGTGACTTCCTACCGCCCAGGGTGCCGAACTGCCCGAGGCTTCACGCTGGTGGAACTGCTGATCGCAGTGATCGTCGCCGGGTTGTTGGCCGCGATCGCCCTGCCGAGCTTCATGGCGCAGATCCGGGCGTCGCGCCGTGCGGACGCCATTGCGACGTTGTCGCTGATCCAGCAGGCGCAGGAGCGTTGGCGCGCCAATTGCCCGTGCTACGCCGGCAGCTTGACCAGCTTGCCGCACGCCACCAACCCGGGCGGCTGCCCCGATACCGACTGCTCGGCGACGAACGGCCTCGGGCTGAGCCTCAGCAACCCGCGCTATACGTTTGCGATGCCGACGCCGCCGGCGTCACCGGCG
Source organism: Aquincola sp. (assembly GCA_022841885.1). Classification (GTDB taxonomy): domain Bacteria; phylum Pseudomonadota; class Gammaproteobacteria; order Burkholderiales; family Burkholderiaceae_C; genus CADEEN01. Next base: position 25,595 of record JALHQP010000001.1, read on the forward strand.
TCGCAGAACTCTTACACGATCCGCGCCACGCCTACAGGCAACCAGGCGCAGGACGCTGCTGGCGGCGCCTCCTGCAATCCGCTTGAAGTGCGCGTCGTGGATGGTGTGCCGACCAACCTTCCCGCCACCTGCTTCCGCCAATGAGCGCGCGTATCTCTTTGTCCTCGCGCGGCTTCACGCTGATCGAGCTGGTCGTCGCGGTGGCCGTGATCGGCATCCTCGCGGTGGTGGCGGCGCCGGCAATCGGCGAGTACTTGGCGACCCAAAGGTTGAAGGGTGCCGCGGAAGAACTGCAGACCGATCTGCAGTTCGCGCGCATGGAGTCGGTACAGAGGAATGCCGCGGTCACGGTCACGTTGGCCAGCACCGGCTACACGATCACGCGCGGTGCGACGGCAGTCAAGTCGGTGACCCTCGGCGGCGGGTCCAGTGTGTCGGGCGGGGCGACAGTGGTGGCCGTGTTCGACCCGGTGCGCACCACCGCCACGATCACCAACGGACCGGACATCACGGTCGCCAACACGGCAACGTCGCGCACGCTGCGGGTATCGCTGTCGACGATGGGCCGGGTGTCGATCTGCTCGCCGGGGGGCGCGGTCAAGGGGTACGACACATGCTCATGACGAAGAAGCGTCTCTCTCTCACGAGGCGGCAACGCTTGGCCGGCGTCTCGATGGTCGAGTTGATGGTCGGCATCGCGATCAGCCTGATCGTCGTGGGTGGCGGCTTGTCGCTGCTGGCCAACTTCACCGGCGAGAACCGGCGCCTGCTGCTCGAAACGCGCCTGAACCAGGACCTGCGCGCCGCAATGGACATGGTCACTCGCGACCTGCGGCGCGCCGGCCACTGGCAGGGGTCGACGGCAGGCATCTGGGTCAACGGCGGTCCGAACGTGCCGCCGCAGAGCGCCTACCGCCACTTCTACGACTCGGCGTGCAATGCCAGCCCGCTCGGCGCGTCGGCACCGATCCCTCCGGCCGCGGCCTCTCATGTCTGCTACGCAATCGCAGGCGACGCGGACAACGCGGTCAACGAGACCACGCGTGCGGAACTCTACGGCTTCCACCTCGCCAACGGCGTGCTGTACGCGGTCATCAACGGCAGCGCGCAGCAGGCGGTGACCGACCCCGGCACGATCACGATCAGCCAGTTCGTCGTCACGCCCAGCAGCACCAGCGTACCGATGACTGGCTTCTGTCGGTTCACCTGCACCGTGAACTGCCCGCGCGTGATCGTGCGCGAGTTCGACATCCAGCTGCGGGGCAGCGTGCCGACCGATACCACGATCCAGCGTCAGCTGCGCAGCAACGTGCGGGTGCGCAACGACTACTACGACGGGCAATGCCCGACCTCGTGAGGCCCACCGACATGAACGGACACTCTGCCTCCCTGTCGTTTCGCCGCAGCCAACGCGGCGCCGGCGCGCTCGTCGCCGTCGTGCTGCTCTACGTGGCGATGGCGATCATCGTGGTCTTCACCAACCGCAACCTGATCTTCGAGCAGAAGACCTCGGCCAATCAATATCGCGCGACGCTGGCGCTCGAGGCCGCCGAGGCCGGTCTCGAGTGGGCGACGACGATGCTCAACAAGTCCGGACCGATCGCGGCGCAATGTCTCGACGACGCGGCGGGCCAGAGCTTCAGGGCCAGGTACCTGAGCTACGCTTCGGCCGCCCGCACCTGGACGCCCACTGCAGCGGGCGCCGTGGTGGCTTCATGCGTGACCTCGCAGGCGGGCACCGACTGGACCTGCAGTTGCCCTGCCGCCGGCACGGCGCCGTCGGTGGCAGCGCCTGCCGCGGGCGGCTTCAAGCCCGGCTTCGCGATCGCGTTCGTCACCAACGGCGCCACGCGTTCCGTCGACCTCGTGTCCTATGGCTGCACCGCCGCCATCAACTCGGCCACCTGCACCGGCGACGCGGCCGCCACGGTGCGGGTGACGTTGGCCAACGTGTCGGCGCTGGCCACGGCGCCCGGCGCGCCGCTGACGGCGCGCGGCGAGGTCAACGTCGGCAACGCCGCGCTCGGGGTCCAGAACGGCGACCCGAACTCCGCGGGCGTGACGGTCAACGCCGGCATGGGCATCAACGCGTCCAGCCTGCGCATCACGAGTACTCCCGGCACGCCGCCCCACAGCACCTTGGTCGGCAACGACGACTCGCTGCGCAACTCGACCGAGGACCAGATGTTCCAGACCTTCTTCGGTGTGCCGAAGGCTACCTGGCGCGACTCGGTGGCCGACGCGCGGCTGAGTTGCCCCTGCACGGAGACAAGCGTATCTGCGGCGCTGGCCACCGGCGCGCGCAAGCTTTGGCTGCAGGGCAACCTATCGATGAACGCGAACCAGACGCTCGGCAGCGTGAGCGACCCCTTCATCCTGATGGTCGACGGCTCAATCGAGATGCGCGGCGACCTCAACATCTACGGCGTCACGTACAGCACTGGCATGACCTGGGACAACACCGGCGGCGGCAGCGCGCTGCTCGTGGGTGCGGCGATCTCGGAAGGCAACTACCAGGGCAACGGCACGCCCGACTACTACTACGACCCGCGGGTCATCGCCAACCTGCTCGACATTCCAGGCGCGTTCGCGCGCGTGCCGGGCAGCTGGCGCGACTTCTGAAGACGGACAGCGCAGGACAGGCCTCAGAACGGAGCGGCTCCATGAACTCTTATTCCCCCTCACGGCGTCATGCGCAGCGCGGCATCGGCCTGATCGAGGCCCTGGTCTCGCTGCTCGTGCTGGCGCTGGGCATGATGTCCTTTGCCGCACTTCAGGCGCGCCTGCGGCTGAACTCCGATGTCGCCAAGCAACGAGCCGAGGCGGTGCGATTGGCGCAGGAGCAGATCGAGGGTTTCCGCTCGTTTGGCACGCTGGCCACGTTTGACGCGGTGGGATCCGGCAGCAGCACAGTGACGGCCAGCAGCATTGTCAGCAATGCCTCGTACACGATCACCCGTCAGGTTACCGACACCCCCCGGGCTGCAGGACTGACGAGTGCACCGGTCAAAAACCTGCTGGTCACGGTCACCTGGAACGACCGCAACGGCAACGCGCAGTCGGTCATCTTCCGCACGATCATTGCTCGCTCCGACCCGGCGATTGCCGCGTCGCTCGCGCTATCGCCCAATGGCTCGCCGGTGCGCGACCTGCTGGGGCGCGACATCCAGGTGCCGATTCCGGCGCGGAACCTGGGAGACGGCACCAGTGCCGTCAAACCCCTGGCCGACGGCACGATCGCCTACGTGTTCAACAACGACACGGGTGTGGTCACACAGCGCTGCAGCGGCATCTCGGCCTCGACGGTGACCAACGAGCTGACGCTGGCGACGCTGTCTGCGGCGGGCGTCAACTGCGCCAACATCTTCGGCTACCTCGTCAGCGGCTTCATCCGCACCGACGCTTCAAACAATCCCAACGCCAGCAACCCGAACGACTGGCCGCCGGGGAGCGTGGCGATGCGTGTGGATCTGGACAACACCCCGCCACCCGTCAACGCGCAAGGCGAGCCGCTGCCGGGAACGACCCAGCAGCTGACGGCGGCCTACTGGCCGGCGATCACCAGCGCCACCGGGACGACTATCGGGAGCGGGTCGGGGACGTACACGCCTGCGGAGTGCAACGCGCAGGCCATGCAGAACGTGCGATACACCGCGCCGGTCAGCTTCACGCAGACCAACAACGGCAACACCACCACCGTGACGACTACCACGGTGATCGCGACGATTCCGCTGAGCGTCACGTCGATCACGCCCTCCTCCGTCGCACCTTGGGTGGGAGTGTCGGCCGCGAACGCGGCCGCCCAGATCGTCAATCCGCAATGGACGGGCGAACGCTTCGTGGCCTACTCCTGCCTGATCTACCCGATCGACCTCGATCTCAACGCGTCCACGGCGGCGGCCTACACCGCCCGCGTCGCACTCTGGCCGGCGTCGGATTGGACGATCGGCACCGGCAGCAGCGATTGGAAGGTCTGCCGCTATTCGGCCGACTACAACCTCAACGGTGGCGTTTACATTTCCAGCGGCGGCGTCGTCACTCGCATCGACAACCAGGAGCACACCTATGCGTACCTGAATGCGCAGCGCAGCCTGGGCAATCAGAACTTCCTCCTGGTCGGGGGGCGAGAGCGCTGTCCGACCGACGGTTCGGTCGAAGTCAACGGCACTGGCGGCGAGAACTACACTGACGAAACCACGGTCACCCACCAGCCGTGACGCCGATGTTCCGTCCGTGCCCGCCCCCGATCCCGTCGAAGCCGCCGCGCGTTTCAAGGCACTGCAAGCCGCCGAGCGCGCGGTCGGGCTGAGCGATCCCAACCCGCGCGTCGGCTGCACCTTGATCTCGTCGCGCGGCGAGATCCTGGCCACCGGCCACACCCAACAGGCCGGCGGCCGCCATGCCGAGGTCGAGGCCTTGCGCATTGCCCGCGAGGCCGGGCACGACCCGCGCGGCGCCACCGCGTTCGTCACACTCGAGCCCTGCTCGCACCATGGGCGCACGCCGCCGTGCTGCGACGCGCTGATCGATGCCGGCCTGGCGCGTGTGGTGGTGGCCGTCGGCGATCCCAACCCACGCGTGGCCGGCCAAGGCCTCGCGCGGCTGCGCGCAGCCGGCATCGCGGTGGAGGTGGTCGGCGGCGAGTGGGGCGCCGCGTCGCGCGAGCTGAACATCGGCTTCTTCTCGCGCATGCAACGCGGCCGGCCCTGGGTGCGCATGAAGGTCGCCGCCTCGCTCGACGGGCGGACCGCGCTCGACAACGGCGCCAGCCAGTGGATCACGGGGGAGGCGGCGCGTACCGACGGCCATGCCTGGCGCCGCCGCGCGGGCGCGGTGCTGACCGGCATCGGCACGGTGCGCGACGACGATCCGCGGCTGGACGTGCGCCTGGTGCCGACGCAACATCAGCCGCTGCGTGTGGTGGTCGACTCGCGGCTCGAGATCGCGCCCGCGGCGCGTGTGCTGCATGCGCCCGGCAGCGCGCTCGTGTACACGACGAGCGACGACAAGGAACGCATCGCGGCGCTGGCCAATGAGCGGGTCGAGGTGGTCCGCGCACCGGCCGACACGAGTGGCAAGACCGACTTGGCAGCGTTGCTCGCCGACCTGGCGCGGCGCGAGGTCAACGAACTGCATGTCGAGGCCGGCGAGAAGCTCAACGGCTCGTTGCTGCGCGCCGGCCTGGTCGACGAGTTGCTGCTCTACATCGCGCCACGCCTGTTCGGCCCCGGGCGCGGCATCGCGGCGATCGGGCCGCTGGCGTCGCTGGCCGACAGCCTGGACTTCGAGATGGTCGACGTCGAGCGCATCGGCGCCGACCTGCGCCTGCGCTTGCGGCCACCCGGCCGCGCCGACTTCTAGCGCCCGCCGCAAGACACCCGCGCGACAGCGGGATACCGGGGCCGCCACCTACAATGGCGGCCCCATGCCGATCTCTCCCGTTCCCGAACTCGTCGCCGAACTCGCGGCCGGCCGCATGATCCTGCTGGTCGACGAGGAGGACCGCGAGAACGAGGGCGATCTGATGATCGCGGCCGACCATGTCACGCCGGAAGCCATCAATTTCATGGCCAAGCATGGGCGCGGCCTGATCTGCCTGACGCTGACGCGCGAGCGCTGCGAGCGCCTGCGCCTGCCGATGATGGCGCGCCGCAACGGCACCAAGTTCGGCACCGCCTTCACCGTGTCCATCGAGGCCGCGCACGGCGTCACCACCGGCATCTCGGCTGCCGACCGCGCGCGCACCGTCAAGGCCGCGGTGGCGCGCGACGCGAAGGCCGAAGACATCGTGCAGCCGGGCCACATCTTCCCGATCCAGGCGCAGGACGGCGGCGTGCTGATGCGCGCGGGGCACACCGAGGCCGGCTGCGACCTCGCCGCGATGGCCGGGCTGACGCCGGCCTCCGTCATCTGCGAGGTGATGAAGGACGACGGCACGATGGCGCGCCTGCCCGATCTCGAGGCCTTCGCGCGCGAGCATGGCCTGAAGATCGGCACCATCGCCGACCTGATCCACCATCGCAGCCACAACGAGTCGCTGATCGAGCCGCTGGGCACGCGCGACCTGGTCACGGCGCAGGGGCGCTTTCGCTGCACCGCCTACCGCGACCGCAGCGGCGGTAGCGTGCATCTCGGACTGGCCGTGGGCGAGTGGGGCGAGGCCGACGAGGTGCCGGTGCGCGTGCACGAGCCGCTGTCGGTGATGGACCTGCTCGACGCCGGCGCCGGTGCGCACTCCTGGCCGCTGCCGGCCGCGCTGAGCGCGCTGCAACAGGCCGGCCGCGGCGTGGCCGTGTTGCTCAACGCGGGCAACATCGATGCCGAGACCCTGCTCGCTCGCGTGCTGCCCGAAGCGGCCAAGGCGCCGGCGGAGGCCGGCAACATGGACCTGCGCACCTACGGCGTGGGCGCGCAAATCCTGCGCCACCTCGGCGTGCGCCGCATGAAGCTGCTCGGCGCGCCGCGCCGCATGCCCAGCATGACCGGCTACGGCCTCGAAGTCACTGGCTTCGTCGCCGCACCTGGAAAGGCCTGAGCGATGCAGGACGCAGACACCGGAGCAGACAAGGCGCTGGACGGCGAGGGCCTGCGCATCGGCATCGTGCGCGCGCGTTTCAACGACGCCATCACGCGCCGGCTCGAGGAATGCTGCCTCGCCGAGCTCGCCGCGCTGGGCGTGCAGGGCAAGGACGTGACGCGCGTCGACGTGCCCGGCGCACTCGAGGTGCCGCTGGCGCTGAAGATGATGGCCGACAGCGAGGACTACGACGCGCTGGTGGCGCTGGGCTGCGTGATCCGCGGCGAGACCTACCACTTCGAGCTGGTGGCCAACGAGAGCGGCGCCGGTGTCACGCGCGTCGGCCTGGACCACCCGATCCCGATCGCCAACGCCATCCTCACGGTCGAGAACGAGGCCCAGGCCTGGGCGCGTGCCGACGACAAGGGCCGCGACGCCGCACGCGTGGCGGTCGAGATGGCGAACCTGATGGAAGACCTGTGAGCGCGCCGGGCCGTCCCAAGCGCGAACGTTCCTCCTCGGGGGGACGGGCCGAAGGCCTGAGGGGGCGAACGTAGTGGCGACCTCTCGCCGGCCCACGGCCGCCAAATCACAGCGCCGCCGCGCGCGCGAGCTGGCCCTGCAGGGCCTGTACCAGTGGCTGATCGCCGGCGGCGAGGTGGCCGCGATCGATGCCCAGCTGCGCGAACACGAGGGCTATGAGAAGTGCGACAGCGTCCACTTCGACGCCCTGCTGCGCGGTGGCATCGAGGCTGCGGCCGCGCTGGACGCCGCCCTGGCGCGCCATGTGGACCGCAAGACGACCGAGCTGTCGCCGATCGAGCATGCGGTGCTGATGATCGGCGCTTACGAGCTGCAGCACTGCCTCGACATCCCCTACAAGGTCGCGATCAACGAGGCGGTCGAGCTGGCCAAGGCCTTCGGTGGCACCGACGGCCACAAGTACGTCAACGGTGTGCTCGACAAGGTGGCCGCCGACCTGCGGCCCGCCGAAGTGCAGGCTGCGCGGCAACCGCCGTGAAACTCGCGTCGCGACTCGACCGCATCGAGCCGTTCTACGTGATGGAGTGCGCCAAGGCGGCGGATCGGATCGCCGCCGGACCGCTCTGCGACCCCGCCCATGGCGGCCGGCCGATGATCTACCTGAACATCGGCGAGCCCGACTTCACTGCCGTGCCACTGGCTGTCGAGGCGGCGGCGCGCTGCATGGCCGAGGGCCGCACGCAGTACACGCAGGCCACCGGCCTGCCCGAACTGCGCGAGGCCATCGCGCGCTGGTACGGCACGCGCTTCGGCCTGGCCATTGCGCCCGAGCGCATCGTGATCACCGCCGGCGCCTCGGCCGCGCTGCAGCTGATCACGCTGGCGTTGATCGACGAGGGTGACGAGGTGCTGCTGCCAGACCCGAGCTACCCCTGCAACCGCCATTTCGTCGCCGCCGCGGGCGGGCGTGCCGTGCTGCTGCCCGCCGGCGCCGAACACCGCTTCCAGCTCGACGCCGACGCGGTACGCCGGGCCTGGGGCGCGCGCACGCGTGGCGTGCTGCTGGCCTCGCCGTCCAACCCCACCGGCACCTCGATCGAGCGCGCCGAGATGCGCCGCATCGTCGAGGCGGTGCGCGAGCGCGGCGGCTTCACGCTGGTCGACGAGATCTACCTCGGCCTGAGCTACGACGAGGCCTTCGGCCACAGCGCGCTGGAACATGGGGTCGGACACGGCGACGACGTGATCGCGATCAACAGCTTCTCCAAGTACTTCGGCATGACCGGCTGGCGCCTGGGCTGGCTGGTGCTGCCCGAGGCCCTGGTGAGCGCGGTCGAGAAGCTGGCGCAGAACCTGTACATCTGCGCCTCGTCCCTGGCCCAGCACGCCGCGCTGGCCTGCTTCGAGCCGGCGTCGCTGGCCGAGTGCGAGCGGCGCCGCGAGGCCTTTCGTGCGCGCCGCGACTTCGTCGTGCCGGCGCTCGACCGCCTGGGCCTGGAGGTGCCGGTGAAACCCGATGGAGCCTTCTATGCCTACGCCGACGTGAGTGCGCATGCGGCCAGCAGCTGGGACTTCTGCTTCGACCTGATGCGCCGCGCCCAGGTGGCGCTGACGCCCGGACGCGACTTCGGCCCGCACGCCGGCGAGCGGTTTCTGCGCCTGTCGTTCGCGCGTTCGATGGGCGAATTGCACGAAGCGGTGGACCGTCTGGAGCAGGCCCTGGCCGGGTGACAAAGCGTTAAGCCTGCGACCCTTGACACGCTTTGCGACGGCTTTCGCAGCGCCGCAGGGCGCGCGGCGCCGATAACGCGGGGGAAGCCCGTTAAGCTTTGCGGGTCTGTCGCCATGAGTTCCGATCCGCCCGCCCATTCCCTGCCCGGCCGCGCCAGCGCCACGGCCGAGGACGACGCCTTCGCGGCCACCGTCGTCGAGGACATGTTCGACGGCGACGAGCCGGAGAGCGTGCCGGGCTCGTCGCCCGTCGACGAGCGCCGCCTGCTGACCATGCCCACGATCGGGCATGTCGGCCGCTACGCGCTGAAGCACCAGCTCGGCGCCGGCGGCCTGGGCGCGGTCTATGCCGCGCTCGACCCGCTGCTGTCGCGGCCGATCGCGGTCAAGATGCTGCGCGTGGCCGACCTCGGCACCGAGCAGCGCGAGTCGCTCGAGCAGCAGCTGCTGGCCGAGGCGCGCGCCGCGGCCGGCCTCAACCACCCGAACATCGTCACCGTCTACGACGCCGGCCTCGCCGAGGAGGGCGTCTACATCGCGATGGAGCGCCTGCAGGGGCGCGACCTGCGCCAGCTGCTGGCCGACGGCTGGCGGCCCGACGCGGTGCAGGCCGCGCGCATCGCCAAGCGCCTGGCCGACGCGCTGTCCTACGCGCACGGCCATGGCGTCGTGCACTGCGACATCAAGCCGGCCAACATCTTCATGACCGGGCGCACGCAGCCTAAGCTGCTGGACTTCGGCATCGCACGCGTGACGGCCGGTCGCTTCGACGCCGCCGCCGCGCCGGTGGACATCAGTGCCGAAACCTCCACCGTGCCGCCGCCCGAACTGGGCTCGCCGTACTACGTCTCGCCCGAACACCTGCGCAGCGAGCCGCTCGATGCCCGTGCCGACGTCTACGGCGTCGGCGTCGTGCTGTACGAACTGCTGACCGGCCAGCGCGCCTTCGACGGCGGCGGGCTGGACGCGATCCGCCACGCCGTGCTCGAGGCCCCGGTGACGCCGGCGCACACCGCCAACCCGAAGATTGACGCGGCGCTGTCGGGCATCGTCGCGCGCGCGATGGCGCGCGCGCCCGGCGACCGCTACCGCTCGGCGCGCCAGCTCTCGCGCGCGCTGCGCACCTGGATCAGCGAGGAGACCAATGGCCTGGGTCACAAGGTCTCGCGCCACTCGCGCATGGGCTATGTCTGGGCCGCCGGTGCCACGGTCGCGCTGGTGCTCAGCGCCGCCGCTTGGCTGATGATTCCGCGCGAGGACGGTGCGTCGGCGCAGGCCGCGGCGGTGCCGGCAGCGCCGCAGCCGGCCGTGGTCCAGGCCGCGACACCGGTGCCTGCCTTGCCCGAGCCGATTCCCGTCGCCGCGGCTCCGGCGGCGCCGCCGGAGGGCAAGCCGGTGGTCAAGGCAGCGGCCCCCGTGCCAGCCCCCAAGCCGGTGCGCACCAAGGAGCGCACGTCGCGCCTCGCACAACAAGTCGCACCCGCACCCGTGGTCGCGGCCGCGCCGGTGCTCGGCACGGTGCAGATCGCGGTCAGCCCCTGGGGCCAGGTCGAGGTGGACGGCAAGCCGGCCGGCACCACGCCGCCGCTGTCGCGCCTGACCCTGCCGGTGGGCACGCACCAGATCGTCGTGCGCAACGACGACTTCCCCGCCTACAGCACCAGCATCACGGTCAGCGAAGACAAGCCGGTGACGCTGCGCCACCGCTTCGGTTCATGAGCCGACGGGGTCTGCACGGGCTGCTGGCCGCGACGGCACTGCTGTGCGCCGCCTGCGTGACGACCGCCCCGGGCCTCACCGACGTGATGCAGCGTCCCGCCGAGCGGGCCCTGTTGACCGGCCTGCGAGCCTACGAGGACGGCCAGTACGCCGACGCCGAGCGCGAGCTGAAGAAGGCGCTCGAGATCGGGCTGTCCAGCGCCAAGGACCGTGCCAGCGCCAACAAGCATCTGGCCTTCGTGTACTGCACCAGCAACCGCGTGCCCGCTTGCGATCAGGCCTTCCGTGCCGCCGTGGCGGCCGACCCCGAATTCGCCCTGTCCAAGGCCGAGGCCGGCCATCCGCAATGGGGGCCGGTGTATCGGCGCGTGACGGCAGGTCGCTGAAGCCGGCCGCAGGACGCGCGGGATAGATAATCCGCGCAGCATGACCGCTGCGTTTGCGCACGAGCTGCGCGTCTACTGGGAAGACACCGATGCCGGCGGCATCGTGTTCTTCGCCAACTACCTGAAGTTCTTCGAGCGCGCCCGCACCGAGTGGCTGCGTGCGGCCGGGCTCGGCCAGCAGCATCTGCGCGAGCGCTTCGGCGTGCTGTTCATGGTGGCCGACACCCAGGTGAAGTTTCTCGCGCCGGCGCGCCTGGACGATGCCCTGCGCATCACGGTGCAGCCCGCCACACCGCGCGGCGCGACCCTGGTGCTGGCGCAGACGGCCTGGCGCGAGCGCACGCGCCTGGTCGACAGCCAGGTCACGCTGGCCTGCGTGGACGCGGGAACCTTGCGCCCGCGCCGCATTCCCAAACCCGTTCTCGACACCATCCACCCATGACCCAGGACCTCTCGATCGTCACGCTCGTGCTGCATGCGAGCTTCGTGGTGCAGCTCGTGATGGCCGGCCTGCTGGTCACCTCGCTGATCAGCTGGACCGTGATCTTCGGCAAGCTGATCGGCCTCAAGCAGGTGCGCGTGCGCAACGAGGACTTCGAGCGCGACTTCTGGTCGGGCCGCCAGTTGAACGACCTCTACCAGGCCGCCAGCGGCAAGCCGGCCACGGCACGCAGCGCGCCGATGGAGCGCATCTTCGCCTCGGGCATGCGCGAGTTCCTCAAGCTGCGCGAGAAGCGGCTCGACGCGGGCGCCCAGCTCGACGGCGCGCGCCGGGCGATGCGCGCGAGCTTCCAGCGCGAGCTCGACGTGATCGAAAGCCACCTGAGCTTCCTCGGCTCGGTCGGCTCGGTCAGCCCCTACGTCGGCCTGTTCGGCACCGTGTGGGGGATCATGCATGCCTTCGTCGGCCTGTCGAACCTGCAGCAGGTGACGCTGGCCACCGTGGCGCCGGGCATCGCCGAGGCCCTGGTGGCCACGGCGATCGGCCTGTTCGCGGCAATCCCGGCGGTGATCGCCTACAACCGCTTCGCGCGCGACATCGACCGCATCGCGATCCAGCTGGAGACCTTCATCGAGGAGTTCTCCAACATCCTGCAGCGCAACGTCGCGCCGCATTGAGGAGCTGAGATGGCCCAGGTGATAACCCGAGGCGGTCCGGGACGCCGGCGCGGCATGAACGAGATCAACATGGTCCCGTTCATCGACGTGATGCTGGTGCTGCTGATCATCTTCATGGTCAGCGCACCGCTCATCACCACCGGCGTGGTGGACCTGCCCAGCGTCGGCCAGAGCAAGACGCGGCCGCAGACGGTGGTCGAACTGGTGATCGGAGCCGACGAGCGGATCAGGATCAAGGTCGGCGGCCAGTCCGATGCGCAGCCGGTGACGCTGCCGCAACTGGCCGCGCGCGTGAAGCAGGCGCAGGGCGGCAACGGCCAGACGCCGGTCGTGATCTCGGCCGAGCGCAAGGTGGCCTACGAGGCCGTGGTGCGCGTGATGGACACGCTGCAGAAGGCGGGCGTGCAGCGCGTGGGCCTGTCGGTGAAGCAGGGCGCTTGATGAACGCGGCACGCGCGCTCGATCCGCTGCGCCCGCGCCGCCCCGGCGGCATGGGCCGCGGCGCGATGTTCGCGCTGGTGGTGCACGCCGGCCTGATCCTGGCGCTGGCCATCGGCGTGAGCTGGCGCTCGAGCGAACCGGCCGGCGTGACGGCAGAGTTGTGGGCTGCGGTGCCCGAGGTGGCAGCGCCGGCGGCGGTGGCGCCTGTGGCACCACCGCCGCCCCAGCCTGTGATGCCCAAGCCCGAACCCAAGGTCGAGCCACCACCGCCCAAGCCCGAGGTCAACGAGGCCGAGATCGCGCTCGAGAAGGCCAAGGTCGAGAAGGCACGGCGCGAGCGCGAAGAGCGGGAGGAACGCGAGGCCAAGGAGAAGATCGAGGCGGTGAGGAAGCAGCGCGAACTGGCTGAGAAGCAGGAACGCGAGAAGGCGGAGAAGCTCGCCAAGGCGGAAGAACAGCGCTTGGCCAAGCTGCGCGAGGACCAACTGAAGCGCATGCAGGGCCAGCTCGGTGCCACCGGCGCGCCGCAGTCCACTGGCACTGCGCAGCGCGATGCCGGGCCGTCGGCCAACTACGCTGGCCGCATCGTCGCGCGCGTCAAGCCCAACATCGTGCTGACCGAGTCGGTACCGGCCACGCTGCGCGCCGAGGTCGAACTGCGGGTCGCGCCCGACGGCACGATCACGTCGCGCCGGCTCGTCAAGCCGAGCGGCAACACGGCTTGGGACGAGGCGGTACTGCGCGCGATCGACCGCACCGAAACGCTGCCGAAGGACACCGACGGACGGGTGCCGTCGGCGATCACGATCGGCTTTACGCCGGTTTGACCCTGGGCATCCGCCCCAGCAGGAAGAACTCGTCGTTCGGCCGCAGTGACAGCAGGTTGGCCATGCGGTTGGACAGACCGAACAGGGCGGTGATCGCGCCGATGTCCCAGATGTCCTCGTCCGTGAACCCGTGCGCGCGCAGCGCCTCGAAGTCGGCCTCGACGATGGCGCCGCTGTCCTGGCAGACCTTGAGCGCAAAGGCGAGCATTGCTCGCTGGCGCTCGCCGATGTCGGCCTTCAGGTAGTTCGTCGCCACCTGGTCGGCCAGCAGCGGTTGCTTCGAGTACACGCGCAGCAGCGCGCCATGCGCCACGACGCAGTACAGGCAGTCGTTCGCCGCCGAGGTGGCGACGATGACCATCTCGCGATCGGCCTTGCTCAACGTGCCGGTCTCCTTCATCAGCAGCGCGTCGTGCCAGGCGAAGAAGGCACGTGCCTCCTCGGGGCGGTGGGCGAAGGCAAGGAAGACGTTGGGCACGAAGCCGGCCTTGGCCTGCACCTCCAGGATGCGCGCGCGCAGATCCTCTGGCAGGTCGGCGATGTCGGGTACGGGCCAGCGCGAGATCGGGGTTGTGTTCATGGCCTCAGGTCCGGAATTGCATCGCATGCAGGCGTGCGTACAGGCCGCCGGCGGCCAGCAGCGCGGCATGCGTGCCCTGTTCGACGACGCGGCCGCCGTCCATCGCCACCACGCGGTCGGCGTGCTCGATGGTCGACAGCCGGTGCGCGATGACCAGCGTGGTACGGCCCTCCATCAGGCGCTCGAGCGCGTCCTGCACCGCACGCTCGCTCTCGCTGTCCAGCGCCGAGGTGGCCTCGTCGAGGATCAGCACCGGCGCATCCTTGTAGATCGCACGCGCGATCGCCAGGCGCTGGCGCTGGCCGCCGGACAGCTCGCTGCCGTTGTGGCCGATCGTGCTGTCGATGCCTTGCGGCAGCGTCATCACGAAGTCGAGCAGGTGCGCGCTGGCCAGGGCCGCGCGCACACGGTCCTTGTCGATCGTGTCGCCCAGCGCCACGTTGGCCGCGACCGAGTCGTTGAACAGCACGACGTCCTGGCTCACCAGCGCGAACTGGCGGCGCAGCGCGTCGAGCCGCCAGTCGGTCAGCGGCACACCGTCCAGGCGCAGCTCGCCGGCGGTCGGCTCGAAGAAGCGCGGCAACAGGTTCACCAGCGAGCTCTTGCCGGCGCCCGAGGGGCCGACCAGGGCCACGGTCTCGCCGGCGGCCACGGCGAGGTTCACGCCGTCGAGGGCGGGGGCGGTCTCCTCACCACGGTAGGCCAGCGACACGCCGCGCAGCTCGATCGCGCCGCGTCCACGCCCACCGGCCGGGGCGTGCGTGCCGCCCCGCTCTTCCGGCGTGTTCTCGATCAGCTCGATGCCGCGTTCGAGCGCGCGCACACCGCGCAGCAGCGGCGCTGCGGCATCGGACAGGTGCTTCAGCGGTGCCACCAGCATCAGCATCGCGGTGATGAAGGCAGCAAAGCCGCCCACCGTCACCTGGCCTCCCGTGGCGCCCTGCCAGAGCGCCATCACGACCACGGCCGACAAGGCCAGGGCCGCGATCAGCTGGGTGATCGGCGAGCTGATCGCGCCGGCCGCGGCGGTCTTGACCATCAGTTGGCGCAGGCGGTTGCTCTGCGCGCCGAAGCGCGCGCGCTGCGTCGGCGCGGCGCCGTGCAGGCGCACGATGCGCCAGGCCAGCGTGTTCTCCTCGACCACGTAGGCCAGCTCATCGGTGGCGGTCTGCCAGGCGCGCGTCAGGCGGTCCAGGCGCCGCGACACCGCGCGCATCACGAAGGCGACGGCGGGCGCGAGCAGCACGATGAACAGCGTGAGCTTCCAGTTCAACCACAGCAGGTAGCCGAACAGGAACAGGCTGGTCAGCGAGTCGCGCACCACCATCATCAGCGCATTGGCCAGCTGTTGCGCGCCGGTCTGCACCTCGTAGACCAGGGTGTTGGTCAGGCTGCTGGCGCTGCGCTCGGTGAACAGGGCCGGGGCCGCGTCGAGCAGGCGCGCGAACATGCCTTCGCGCAGCGTCAGCACGCCGCGGTTGGCGGCCCAGGCCAGTGCATAGGCCGACAGGAAGTGCGCCACGCCGCGCACCACGTACAGGCCGACGATGAACACCGGCACGGCCCACAGCGGGAAGCTGCGTTGCGCGCCGAAGCCTTCGTCGAGCAGCTTCTTCAGCAGCGCCGGCAGCAGCGGCTCGGTGGCCGCGGCAACGATGGCCGCACCAAAGGCGACCACGAAGCCGATGCGGCTGGCGCGGAAGTAGGGCGCGATGCGCGCCAGGCGTTGCAGCAGCGGCGTGCTCATGGTGACAAGCGGACGCATTATCAGCGCGGTCCTACAAGGGCCACCCCCGGTGACCTGCCTACAATCCCTGCGCAACAATGACTTCGACGACCCGCTCTCCGATGCGGCGCCGCCAATGGTGTGCCGCCATGGCCGGCACCGCCGCCTCGCTCGCTCTGCCGCGCGCCTGGGCCCAGTTCCGGGTCGAGATCAGCGGCGTCGGTGCCACCCAGATCCCTGTGGCAGTGGCGCGCTTTCGCGACGACGACAAGGCCGCCCCCTCGCTCGGCGTGGTCAGCGCGATCGTGCGCGCCGACCTCGAGCGCAGCGGCCTGTTCCGCCTGCTCGACGCCCCCAGCGTGCTCGAGGAGACGGCGCAGCCCTCCATGGCCGAGTGGCGCGGCCGCGGCGCCGACGCGCTCGCCGGCGGCTCGGTGTCGCGCCTGGCCGATGGCCGCCTGGACGTGCGCTACAAGCTGTGGGACGTGGTCAAGGGCCAGGACCTCGGCGGCCAGAGCCTGGCCGTGCCGCTGGCCGACATGCGCCTGGCCGCGCACCGCGTGGCCGACGCCATCTACGAGCGTCTGACCGGCGACAAGGGTGTGTTCTCGACGCGCATCGCCTACGTCACGCGCGCGGCCGGCCGCTACACGCTGCGCATCGCCGACGCCGACGGCGAGGGCGGCCAGGTGGCACTGTCCAGCCCCGACCCGATCATCTCGCCGGCCTGGTCGCCCGACGGGCGCGAGCTGGCCTACGTGTCCTTCGAATCGCAGAAGGCCGTGGTCTGGGTGCAGGAGGTGGCCAGCGGCCAGCGCCGCTCGATCGCCAACTTCCGCGGCAGCAACAGCGCGCCGGCCTGGTCGCCCGACGGCAAGCAGCTGGCCGTGACCCTGTCGCGCGACGGCGGCTCGCAGCTGTACGTGATCGGGCGCGACGGCGGCACGCCGCGGCGCCTGACGCAAAGCGGGGCCATCGACACCGAGGCCGCTTGGGCGCCTGACGGCAAGAGCCTGGTCTTCGTCAGCGACCGGGGCGGCGGCCCGCAGATCTACCGCATCGGCGCCAACGGCGGCGACGCACAACGCCTCACGTTTGCGGGCGCCTACAACATCAGCCCGGCGCTCAGCCCCGACGGCAAGATCATGGCCTTCATCTCGCGCCTGGGCAGTGGGGCGTTCAGACTGCACACCATGGACGTCGGCAACGGCTCGGGCGGAACCCCGGTCGCCTTGACCGACACCAACGACGACGAAAGCCCGAGCTTCGCGCCCAACGGCAAGCTGATCATCTACGCCTCGCGCGCCCAGGGCCGCGACGTGCTGATGACCACCACGCTGGACGGGCGCATCAAGGCGCGGCTGCTCGCCACCGGCGCCGACGTGCGCGAGCCGGTGTGGGGCCCGTTCAACCGCTAGGAGAAACCAAGATGTTCAAGACCGCTTCCACCCGTTCCGCCCTGCTGGCGCTGGGCGCGCTGGCCCTGCTGGCTGCCGGCTGCAGCACGCCGGTGCCGCTGCAGGACAACAAGGACGTGCCGGTCGAGTCGCGCACCGGCACCGCACCGGGTGCCGGCGGCGCGGGCGGGGCCGGCGCGGCGCAGTCGCAGGTGGCCACGGTGGACCTGGGCAGGTCCACGCCGACCGCGGCGCCGCGCATCGTGTACTTCGACTTCGACAGCTTCGTCATCAAGGACGAGTACCGGTCGCTGATCGATGCCAACGCCAAGCAGCTCGTCGCGGCGCGTGGCAAGCGCATCGCGATCGAGGGCCACACCGACGAGCGGGGCGGCCGCGAGTACAACCTGGCCCTGGGCCAGAAGCGCGCCGAGTCGGTGGCCAAGGCGTTGGCGCTGCTGGGCGTCAACGAAGGCCAGATGGAGCCGGTGAGCTTCGGCAAGGAGCGCCCGGCCGCGCAGGGCAGCGACGAGGCGGCGTGGGCCAAGAACCGCCGCGCCGAGCTGAAGGACAAGTGATGAACACCTTGCGCCTCGGCGCGCTGCTGCTCGCGCTGGCCACCGGCGGCGCGGCGCAGGCGCAACTGTTCCCGGACAACGAGGCGCGCAAGGCCATCGTCGACCTGCGCGTGGCCACCGAGCAGCAGCACAAGGTGCAGGCCGACCTCAACAAGGACCTGGCTGAGCAGATCGCCGTGCTCAAGCGCAGCCTGCTCGAGCTGAACAGCCAGCTCGAGGCATTGCGCAGCGACCTGGCCAAGCAACGGGGTGCCAACGAGCAGCTGGCGCGCGACGTGTCCGAGCTGCAGCGGCGCCAGAAGGACATCTCGCAGGCTGTCGACGACCGCATGCGCCGGCTCGAGCCGCAGAAGGTGTCGTTCGACGGCCGCGAGTTCATCGCCGACCCGGACGAGAAGCGCCAGTACGACGAAGCCTTCAGTCTGCTGCGCGGGGGTGACTTCGCTGCCGCGGCGGCGGCGCTGAACGGCTTCCTGACGCGCTGGCCGCACAGCGGGTACGGCAACGCGGCGCGCTTCTGGCTCGGCAATGCGCTGTACGGCAAGCGCGACCTGAAGGAGTCGATCACGGCCTTCCGCAATTTCATCGCCGTGGCGCCGCCCGAGCACGCGCGCGTGCCCGAGGCGCTGCTGGCGATCGCGAACTCGCAGTCCGAGGCCAAGGACACCAAGGGCGCGCGCGCCACGCTGGGCGAACTGCTCAAGAAGTACCCCGAGTCCGAGGCTGCACAGGCCGGCAAGGAACGCCTGGCCGCGCTGAAGTAGGGCCGGGCGCGGCCCTCGGAGGCCGAACCTAGAATTGCCCCATGCAACAGATCGACATGGGGGCCCTGGCCTCGCAGGTGCTGTGGTCCGCCTTCGCGCTGGCCGTGGTGTTCGGCGCCATCGCGCAGCGCACCCACTTCTGCACCATGGGTGCGGTGGCCGACGTCGTCAACACTGGCGACTGGTCGCGCATGCGCATGTGGACGCTGGCGATCGGCGTGGCCATGATCGGCTTCAACGCCATGGTGGCTCTCGGTGTTGTCGAGGCCGGCAAGAGCATCTACGCCGCGCCGCGCCTGACCTGGCTGTCGGCGGTGCTCGGTGGCCTGATGTTCGGCTTCGGCATGGTGCTGGCCTCGGGCTGCGGCAGCAAGACGCTGGTGCGCATCGGCGGCGGCAACCTGAAGTCGGTGGTCGTGTTCGTGGTGCTCGGCATCGCG
This sequence comes from Aquincola sp., assembly GCA_022841885.1. Taxonomy (GTDB): domain Bacteria; phylum Pseudomonadota; class Gammaproteobacteria; order Burkholderiales; family Burkholderiaceae_C; genus CADEEN01. The sequence goes on from JALHQP010000001.1 coordinate 44,303, forward strand.
GCCTTCGCCACGCTCAAGGGCATCAGTGGCGTGGCGCGCGTGGCGACGGTGGACCGTGTGGCGATCGAGTTCGCCGCCGGGCAGGACCTGCCGACGCTGGCGGCGCAGGCCTTCGGCGTGGCGCGAGGTCAGGCGGCGCTGCTGCTCGGCGCTGTGCTGGGTGGTGGCCTGGTGGTGTGGTCGCTGGCGCGCGCCGAAGGGCGCAACGGCGACGTGGTGCTCGGCGGCCTGGGCATCGGCGCCGTGATCGTTGCCATGTGGTGGGTCTCGGGCCAACTCGGCCATGTGGCCGAGCACCCGGAGACGCTGGAGGAGACCTTCGTCGCCACCAACTCGACGCGCATGGAGTCGCTGTCCTTCGTCGCACCGGTGGCCTACACGGTGGACTGGCTGCTCTTCTTCTCCGACAAGAGCAAGGTGCTGACGATCGGCATCGTCAGCACGCTCGGCGTGGTGGTGGGGTCGGCGCTCGTCGCGCTGGCCGGCCGCAGCTTCCGCTGGGAAGGCTTCGCCGGTGCCGAGGACACGGCCAACCACCTGGTCGGCGCGGTGCTGATGGGCGTGGGTGGCGTCACGGCGCTGGGCTGCACCGTGGGGCAGGGCCTGTCGGGCGTGTCGACGCTGGCGATCGGCAGCTTCATCGCGCTGGCCGGCATCATCGCCGGCGCGGTGCTCGCGCTGCGCTACCAGGTCTGGCGCCTGGAGCGCATGGATTGAGCGTCGTCGTCGACGACGCGGACCTCGAGCGCCGTTTCGGTGGCCTCGCGCGCCTGTACGGCGAGGCGGGGTATGCGCGGCTGCGCGCGGCGCGGGTGGCGGTGGTCGGCGTCGGCGGTGTCGGCTCCTGGGCGGTGGAGGCGCTGGCGCGCAGCGGCGTGGCCGAACTGACGCTGATCGACCTCGACCATGTGGCCGAGTCGAACGTCAACCGACAGGTACAGGCGCTCGGCCGCACGCTCGGCCAGGCCAAGGTGAAGGCGCTGGCCGAACGCATTGCCGACATCCATCCGGGCTGCCTCGTGCACAGGGTCGAGGAGTTCGCGACGCCGGACAACTGGCTGACGCTGCTGCCGCATGCGGTGGACGCGCTGATCGACGCCTGCGACCAGGTGCGCACCAAGCAGGCGCTGGCCGCGTGGGCGCTGCGCGAGGGCCTGCCCTTCGTCTGCGTCGGCGCGGCCGGCGGCAAGCAGCTCGCACAGCGCATCGAGGTCGACGACCTCGCACAGGCCACGCACGACCCGCTGCTCGCGTCGCTGCGCCAGCGCCTGCGCAAGCACGAAGGCGCGCCGCGCCAAGGTGCGATGGGGGTGCGCTGCGTGTTCTCGCGCGAGGCGGTGCGTGTGCCCGAGGCCGCGTTGTGCGCGAGCGACGTCGAGGCCAACCTCAACTGCCACGGCTACGGCTCGAGCGTGATGGTCACCGCGAGCTTCGGCTTCGCGGCGGCCGGCGACGCGATCCGGCAGTGGCTCGGTACAGACCCCTGAGGCGGGGTGTCCGACTGCCCCTATAATGCGCTGCTCTGCCGGGGGGTCGTTAGCTCAGTCGGTAGAGCAGCGGACTTTTAATCCGTTGGTCGCAGGTTCGAATCCTGCACGACCCACCACCGGATCCCAAGTCCGGCCGGTACACGCCGCAAGGCACGGGCTCTTAGCTCAGTTGGTAGAGCAGCGGACTCTTAATCCGTTGGTCGAAGGTTCGAATCCTTCAGGGCCCACCAACTCCTTCTTGTCGCGCCTCAAGGCGCCACCGGCGTCGCCTTCGGCAGCGCCATGCCGCGCCGCTGCATCTCCTCGCGCACCAGGTCCGGCCGGTCGCTGACGATGCCGTCCACGCCCAGGTCGAGCATGCGCACGATGTCGCGCGGCTGGTTCACGGTCCAGGCCAGCACCTGGATGCCCAGCGCCTGCGCTTCCTTCACCTTGGTCGCGTCGAGGTCGCCGAAGAACGAGGACCAGGTGCGGCCGCCTGCGGCGTGGATCATCTTCGGCACCGAGCCATGGTCGCGCAGCTGAATGCCCGCCGTCCAGGCTGAGCCCTCGGGCTTGCCGGCACCGATGTTGTCGAGCCACTGCTGGTGTGCGGTGATGTAGACGGTGCCGATCTCCGGCGCCTCCTTCTGCACCACGGCCAGCGTGCGCCAGTCGAAGCTCAGGATGGCCGAGCGCCGCGCCATGCCCGCGTTGCGGATCGCGGCGATCAGCGCGCGCGCAAAGGCCTCCGGGGCGACGGTCTCTTCGGCGTTGAACGGCGTTACCTTGGTCTCGATCGCGAAGCGCACCTGTTCGTTGCCCGACTTGCGCACCAGCGCGAACAACTCGTCCAGGCGCGGGATGCGCGTGCCGTCGATCGCCTGCTGCTGCGGGTACAGGCCGGCGTAGCGGGTGCCAGGCTTCAGGCGGCCGACGTCGTAGCGCTGCAGCTCGGCGAAGCTGAGTTGGCGGATCACCGGGCCGGGTGTGTCGAGGAAGCGCCCGTCCGGGCCGCGTGTGATATCGGGGTTGAGCTTAGGGTCGTGCGAGATCACCAGCACGTCGTCCTTGGTGATCGCGATGTCGAGCTCGAGCGTGGTCACGCCGATGCCCAGCGTCAGCGCGAAGCCCGGCAAGGTGTTCTCGGGGGCCAAGGCCCGAGCGCCGCGGTGGCCCTGCAGGTCCAGCGCGCCGGCCGTGCTGCACAGCAGCGCGAGGGCCGTCGCGGCGAGGTGTTTGCGCATCGTCTCCGCCTCCTGGCGGGCATTGTGCGCCGGCCCCAGGTGACGCGTTTGGTCGCGCCGCTGTTGCGATTGCAAACATTCGACGCAGCTTCTCGCAGACGCTGCCGTGGTGCGATTGCCCCGTTTGGCGACAGGGTGTAAGCACATCGCGGTTTGCAAACAAATTCACCGGGTGTCGTGAAGGCCAACCCCGAAGATGCAGCGCGTTCACATCGGACGTGGCACGCAAGCTGCACCGGGCAAACCGCAAACAGATCGGCGCATCGACATGAGAAGCCTCTGGGACTGGTCCAAAGCCAAAACCACCTCACCGGTGGCGGCCGCGGCGTGTCCAGTCGAGGCCGAGGCCGGCCACTGGCTGGCGCGCGAGGAAGCCATCATGGGCACCGCGATCCGCGTCGAGCTGTGGTGCGAGGATGTGGCGCGCGGGCAGGCTGCCATCGACGCCGTGATGGCCGAGATGCACCGCATCGACCGCACGATGAGCCCGCACAAGCCGGACTCCGAGCTGTCCCACATCAACCGCGACGCGCACCGCGAGCCGGTGGCGCTGTCCAGCGAGATGTTCCTGCTGCTGGTGCAGGCGCAGCGTTTTGCGCAGCTGTCGCACGGCGCCTTCGACATCACCTTCGCCAGCGTCGGCAACCTGTACGACTACCGCGAGGGCGTGGCGCCGGATGCCCCGGCGTTGGCCCGCGCCCGTGCGGCGATCGGTTGGCGCGGCCTCGAACTCGACGCCCGCACGCGCAGCGTGAGGTTTTCCCGCGAGGGCATGCGCATCGACCTCGGCGGCTTCGCCAAGGGCCATGCGGTGGACAACGCGGCCGCCATCCTGGCGCGCCACGGCATCCACCATGCCCATGTGGCCGCCGGCGGCGACAGCCGCGTCATCGGCGACAAGCGCGGCCGACCCTGGACCATCGGCGTGCGCGACCCGCGCCAGGCCGACGCGCTGGTGGCCGTGCTGCCGCTGGTGGACACCGCGATCTCGACCTCGGGCGACTACGAGCGTTTCTTCGAGCGCGACGGCGTGCGCCACCACCACATCGTCGACCCGGCCACCGGCGAGTCGCCGCGCGACGTGCGCAGCGTCACCGTGCTGGCGGCCGACGGCCTCACCTGCGAGGCCATGAGCAAGACGATCTTCGTGCTCGGCACCGAGCGCGGGCTGGACATGGTCGAGACGCTGGAGGGGGTCGACGCCATCGTCGTCGACGCCGCCGGCGCCTTGCACACCTCAAGCGGAATGTCGGCGGACCGCACGGCCGCACGGCATTGAACACATACACACGTGCACAGGGGGCTGACATGAACAAGATCACGAGGCAGTTGAAGATCACACCGACCGTGGCCGCATGGGCGGCACTGACGGCATTGGCCGCGCTGCTGGCCGGCTGCGGCAGCGGCTCGGGCGGCACGGACGCCGTGACGGTGAATGGCGACGTCGCCATTGCCTACGCGAAGCGCTCGACCGCGCTCAACATGAACCCGACCGACGGCACGCCGACGGCGCCGGGGGGTGACCTGATCATCCGCGAGCGCTCGTCGCCGAGCGCCGCCGAGATCAACGTCACCGCCAGCATCACGCAGGGCAACGGCGACGTGTCCGACCCCGAGGTGTCGTACGACGGCCGCAAGATCGTGTTCGCGCTGCGCTGCCCGACGAGCAACACCTCGACGGTCGGCGGTGCCGCGGCCTGCACGGGCCACTGGAACATCTGGGAATACGACATGACCACCGGCGGCCTGGCCGGCGGCAGCCTGCGCCGGGTCACGGCCTCGACCACGGACGACGACGTCGACCCGGCCTACCTGCCGGCCGGACGCGGCTTCGTGTTCTCGTCGAACCGCCAGACGCAGACGCGTTCGATCATCAACGGCCAGGCCGTGTTCGCGGTCGACGAGTACGAGCGCGAGCGCGTGCTGAACCTGCACACGATGAGCGCCGACGGCGGCGCGATCACGCAGATCTCCGTCAACCAGAGTCATGACCGCAACCCGGTGGTCAAGAGCAACGGCGACATCATGTTCTCGCGCTGGGAACACGTCGGCCCGCGCAACCGCTTCGCGATCTTCAAGTCCAAGCCGGACGGCACCGACATGTTCGTGCTGTACGGCGCGCACAGCCCGGGCAACAGCTTCCTGCACCCGCGCGAGATGGACCCGCGCGGCCGCTACGCCGGCCACGTGGCCTCGTCGCTGATGTCGCTGTCGGGCACGCGTGAAGGCGGCTCGCTGATGCTGATCGACATCGAGAACTTCAGCGAGAACTCGATGCCGGCCAACCGCGCGGTCACGGCCAGCGCCGGCCAGCGCCACCTGACCAACCTCGAGATCCCGGAAGGCCGTGGCCTGTCCCTGGTCGGTCGCGCCACGACGCCGTACCCGCTGTGGGACGGCACCGACCGCATCCTGGTCTCGTTCCGCACCTGCGAAGTCACGCGCGACGGCGTCGTGATCCCCTGCTCGCGCCTGACGCAGGAGGAAATCGACCGCCTGAACAGCGACCGCACGATGGAGGAAGAGGCCGCCGACGCGGTGCAGGACAACGTGCCGCCGATCTACTCGGTCTACATGTACAACCCGGCCAACCAGACCTGGTTGATCGTGGCCGCGCCGCCCGAGGGCTTCATGTACGTGGACCCGGTCGCGATCCAGGCCCGCACCGAACCGGCCGCGCCGACGCCGACCACGATCGATGCCACGCTGGCCGCCAGCGGCCAGGCCCTGATCGAAGTTCGCAGCATCTACGACACCGACGGCCTGAACCGCATGGCCGAAGCGGTGATCGCACCGGTGGACCTGCCGGCCGGCTGTGCGCGCGCGATCGCCCAGCGCTCGCCGACCGACGCCACCGACACGCGCACCTCGATCGCCGACCTGGCGAGCATGAAGGACCCGGCCAACGCGGCCTACCACTGCGCGCCGGCGCGCTTCGTGCGCGCCACGCGTGCCGTCGCGCCGCAGCAGGGCATGACCGGCATGCGCGAGGCGATCGGCGAGACCGACTTCGAGCCGCAGCAGATCCTCGGCTACGCGCCGGTCGAGCCCGATGGTTCGTTCAAGCTGCTGGTGCCGGCCGACACGCCGCTGGCACTGTCGATCATCGACGCCAAGGGCCGCGCGCTGCAGACCCACCTGAACTGGATCCAGGTGCGCCCGGGCGAACGCCGCACCTGCGACGGCTGCCACAGCCCGCGCCGCGGCGCGTCGATCAACGCCGGCACGACCGTCAACAACATGCCTGCCGCGTTGCAGCCGGCGCTGGCCAGCCAGCATCAGAACGGCGAGACGATGGCGTCGCTGCGCACGCGCCTGGACCCGACGGCGCTGAACATGCTCAACGACATGCTGTTCGCCGACGTCTGGGCCGACACCAGCCGCAGCGGCGTCACGGCGCGCGCGTCGATCGCGGTGCGCTACACCGGCAACGCCAACCCGGCCGACGACCTGGCCACGCCCGCGCCGACCAACGGCCTGATCAACTACCCGGACCACATCCAGCCGATCTGGTCGCGTGACCGCGGTGCCAACACCTGCACCAACTGCCACGCTGATGCAACGCGCCTGGACCTGCGCGCCACGATCTCCGGCGCCGGTCGCCTGACCTCGTACCAGGAGCTGCTGCTCGGCGACCCGCTGCTCGACGGCAACGGCCAGCCGGTGACGCGCATCCGCGAAGGCGTGGCCGAGGTGGTGCGTGGTGCGGCCCTGGTCGAAACCATGGCCGGCGGCGCCGAGGGCCTGACGCGCTCGAGCCGCCTGGGCGAGATCCTGTTCGGCGAGACGCTCAAGGCCAGTGCCGAGGCGCGCACGCTGCACCCGAACCCGCCGGGCACCGCGCCCGACCACGCCACGCTGCTCAACGCCGCGGAGAAGCGCCTGGTGACCGAGTGGATGGACCTCGGTGGCCAGTACTTCAACAACGTGATGGCCAGCACCAGCCCGGCGCGCCGTGCCACGGCGTTGTCCGAGTCGGTGTTCGAAGCCAGCGTGCACCCGATCCTGCGCAGCCAGTGCGTGGCCTGCCACCAGCCGGGCCTGGGTTTCCAGAGCAACCGCTTCATCCTGACCGGCAATGCCGAGGGCGACTACAACGCGACGCTGACGATGGTGTCCAACACCTGCAGCGCCGCGAACAACGCCCTGCTGCAGCGGCCCTCGACGGCACCGCACCCGAGCGGCTCGATCGGCCAGACCACGCCGCCGCTGCCGGCGGGCAGCTCCGGCTACCAGACGATCCTGAACTGGATCAGCGCAGGGTGCACGCCATGACGCCACGTCGGCGCGGATGGTTTGGCGGCGCGGCCGCCGCCGCAGTGCTCGCGCTCGTCGCGGCCTGCGGCGGGGGCGGCGACAACCCGCTGGGCAATCCGCCCGACATCGTGAATCCCCCGGGGGGCAGCGGGCAGTCGCTGTCCTTCGTCTATTTCCAGCGTTGCATCAACCCGCTGTTGGTGGCGCAACTGAGCCTGCCCGGCGGCGGTACCGGCAGCTGTGCAAGCTCGGGTTGCCACGACAACGCCAACGGCACCGGCGGCGCGTTCCGCACGGTGGCCACGGCGGCCTTCGTCGACCTCACCAACCCGGCCAACACACCGGATGCGGTGCGCCTGACCGAGATGTACCGCAACTTCTTCTCCGCCCAGGGCTCGAGCGTGATCGGCTCGCCCACGACCAGCCGCCTGCTCACCAAGCCCCTGGTGCAGGGCGTGCTGCATGGCGGCGGCGTCATCTTCGCGGACACCAACGACCCCAACGTCCGGCTGCTGCAGTACTGGATCAGCCGTCCGATGCCGCAAGGCCAGGACGAGTTCAGTACGGCCTCAGCGGCGATGTTCACGCCTGCCGATCCTGTCACCGGTACATGCAACACCCAATAAGAAATGCCCTGCGAGCCTGCTCCACGCTGCTCGTCCTGATCGCGCTGCTCTTCGTCGCGCAGGTTCCTGCGCGCGCTCAGGTCACCGAGCGCGTCAAGGTGGCCGACCCCTACCTCGAGATGCGCACCGGCCCGGGGCGCGGCTTTCCGGTCCACCATGTCGCGGCACGCCACGAGTGGGTGACGATCGAGCTGCGTTCGACCGACTGGTACAAGGTGCGCACCGCGAGCGACACCGGCAACGACAAGGTCGGCTGGGTGCACCGGCGCCAGCTCGAGGCCACGCTCACGGAAGCCGGCGTGGCCAAGACCTTCCGCGACATCGCGCTCGACGACTACCTGATTCGTCGCGCGCAGCTCGGCGCGGCCGTCGGGCGCTTCAAGTCCGAGCCGATGCTCAAGCTCTGGGGCAGCTACCGCCTGTCGGACACGCTGAGCCTCGAGGCCACGATCGGCCAGGTGCAGGGCACCTTCTCGGGCACCGACTTCTGGCACGCGAACCTGCTGGCCGAGCCCTGGAGCGACCAGCGCCTGTCGCCCTTCATCGGCATCGGCGTCGGCCGCTTCAACAACTTCCCGAATTCCACGCTGGTGGGCGCGACCGACACCAACGCCAACTTGGCGAACGCCACTCTCGGCGTGCGCTACTACCTGACCGAGCGCTTCGTGCTGCGCGCCGACTACAGCCTGTACACGGCTTTCGTGTCGGACCAGCGCAGCCAGGAGTTCCGCGCGGTGACCGCGGGCATTTCGTTCTTCTTCTATTGAGGCCCCGAGATGAACAACAAGATCCTCACGCTCCTGCTGGTCGCCTCCGCGCTGCCGGCCTTCGCCCAGACGACGCCGTCGACCCAGCAACCGCGCCCGGCCAACGAGCAGGTGGTGGTGCCGCAGGTCGAGCGCCGCGACGTCAAGCTGCCCAAGTTCCCGTCGAAGGACTTCGAGGTCGGCGCCTTCGCCGGCGTGTACTCGACCGAGAACTTCGGCGCCAGCGGGATCTACGGCCTGCGCATCGGCTACCACATCACCGAGGACTTCTTCGTTCAGGCCAACCTGGCGCAGACCAAGGTCAGCGACGCGGCCTTCCGCCAGCTGCTGCCCGGTGGCGGCATCTTCCCGGAAGAAGAGCAGAAGCTCACCTACTACAACCTCTCCGCAGGCTGGAACATCCTGCCGGGCGAAGGCTTCATCGGCGCCAACCGCGCCAAGGCCACGGCGGTCTACCTGCTGGCCGGCATCGGCAGCACCAAGCTGGTCGAACGCCGGCGCCAGACGATGAACTTCGGCATCGGCATGCGCATGCTGCTGGCCGACCGCGCGGGCCTCCACCTCGAGCTGCGCGACCACGTGTTCTCGACCGACCTGCTCGGTCCGCGCCAGACCACGCACAACATCGAACTGACCGGCGGCTTCGCCTGGTACTTCTGATTCCACAACGATTGTCGGAGGGAGACGCTTTGAGGAACACCCTGCAACGCCGTTCGCTGATGGGCCTGGTGCTGCTGGCCGCGGCCAGCGCTGCCGGGGCCCGCGTGGCCCCCCAGGCGGCGGCGCCCGACTTCACGCTGCGCCAGATCGACGGCCCCAACCTGCGCCTGGGCGAGCAGCGCGGTCGCGTCGTGATGGTGAACTTCTGGGCCACCTGGTGCGGCCCCTGCCGCATCGAGCTGCCGCAGCTGGCGAAGCTGCACGACCGCTACCGCGGCTCGGGCTTCCTGCTGCTGGCCGTGAACATCGACGAAGACCCGAACGCGGCGCGCGCGCTGGCTGGCAAGCTGGGCCTGAAGTTCCCGGTGCTGCTGGACACCGACAAGAAGGTCGTCGGCGCTTACGACCTCAACGCCATGCCCGCCACCGTGCTGATCGACAAGGACGGCCGCGTGCGCCACCTGCACCGCGGCTACCGCGAAGGCGTCGAGCAGACCTACGAGCAGCAGGTGCGCGAACTCCTGAAGGAATGAGCACGATGCGACGCGCGACTGCCTTGCTGATGCTGACCGCCGTGACCTGGCTCGGTGGCTGCGCCACACCCGAACCCTGGGTCAAGCCGCACGAACGCGAACGGCTCGCGGACCCGATCATGCAGTGGCAGGGCGACTTGCTGGCGTCCAAGCACAGCCAGCACGTGCGTGACATCCGCGAGGGCGCGCGCGGCGCCAACGGCGTGCAGGGAGGCGGCTGTGGCTGCAAGTAACCTGCTTGTCCGCTGGCTCAAGGCGGTCGGCGCGCTGCTCGGCGGCACGCTCGCGGTGACCGGCACGCGCGCTGCGCCGCTGCCGCCCGACCGCGCCGAGGCGATGTACCACCGCTACAGCGGCGGCGGCATGACGGCCGACGGCCCGGCGCTGCTGGTGCGCAAGAGCCTGGGCGACAAGGTCTCGCTGACCGGCCAGCTCTATATCGACGCGGTCAGCAATGCCTCGGTCGATGTGGTCACCACCGCGAGCCCCTACAAGGAGCGCCGCACCGAGTTCAGCGTCGGCGTCGACTACGCGGTGCGCGACTCGAACCTGAGCTTCGGCCTGTCGCGCAGCGACGAGCCCGACTACAAGGCCGACGCCTTGTCGGTGGACGTGTCGCAGGAGGTCTTTGGCGGCATGACGACGGTGAACCTCGGTTTCACGCGCGGCGCCGACAAGGTGGGCCAGAAGAGCCTCGGCTTCTTCGACCAGGCCAAGCACTGGCAGTACCGCCTCGGCGTGACGCAGATCCTGACGCCCAAGTGGCTGGCCAGCGCCAACGTCGAGGCCATCGCCGACAGCGGCTACCTCGGCAACCCCTACCGCGCCGCGCGCGTGTTCGGCGCCGCCGTGCCCGAGAACCTGCCGCGCACGCGCAGCTCGCGGGCGCTGAACCTGCGCGCCATCGGCGACCTCGGCAGCCGGGACGCAGTGCGCGCCTCGTACCGGTACTTCTGGGACAACTGGCAACTCAAGGCGCATACGCTCGAAGGGGGATACAGCCGTTACGTTGGCGAGTCTTTCCTGTTCGACGGTTTTCTGCGCCACTACCGGCAGGACGGCGCGTCGTTCTACAGCGACAACGCGCAGAGCCAGACCACCTACGTCACGCGCAACCGCCAGCTCGGCACCTACGACGGCAACACGCTGGGCGGCAAGGTGACCTACAGCTACAGGAAGGTGCCGGGGCAGTACGAGATCAAGTTCAACGGCGCGCTCGAAGTGCTGCGCTACCGCTACAGCGACTACACCGACCTGCGCAACGGCCGGGCCTACAGCCTGTCGGCCACCGTGCTCCAGCTCTACGTGACGGCCAACTACTAGAAGAGGCATGACCATGCATGCACTGATCCGCAATCTCGCCCTCGTCGGCGCCTTCGTGCTGTTCGGGGCCGCGGCCCTGGCGCAGCAGGCCAAGCCCGCCGCACCGGTGGCCACGACGGCCGCCGCCCCCGCGGCGGCAAGTGCCGCGCCCGCGCCCTCGGCCAGCCTCGACACCCGCGTGCAGGACCTGAAGTCCGACGTGATCAAGCTCAACCGCGACCTGCTGGTGCTGGAGGAGGAGTTGCTGTTCCCGGCCAACACCCAGGTGGCCCTCTTCGTGTCGATGGACGTGGGCAAGCTGTTCGAGCTCGACTCCTTGCAGATCAAGCTCGACGACAAGCTGGTCACCAACTACCTCTACACCCCCAACGAGGTGCAGGCCCTGCATCGCGGCGGCGTGCAGCGCGCCTATGTCGGCAACCTGAAGAGCGGCACGCACGAGATCGTGGCCTTCTTCACCGGCAAGGGCCCGCACGAGCGCGACTACAAGCGCGCCACCACGATCAAGTTCGACAAGGGTGCCGAGCCCAAGTACATCGAGCTGCGCATCAAGGACTCCACCGGCAAGCTGCAGCCCGAGTTCGACGTCAAGGTCTGGCAGTAAGGACCCCGCGGTGCGCCTGCGCTTCTTCGCTCTCTCCTTGCTGGCCGCTGCGTCGGTGCAGGCGGCGGAACCTGCGCCCGAGGCCAAGCGCCCGGTGCTGGCGCCGCACTACGGCGACACCCTGTTCCACTTCTGGCAGGACAAGTACTTCAGCGCCGTGACCGGCCTGATGGTGTCGCAGCACTTCCAGCGCATGTCGCCGCACGACGACGACAGCGAGATCCTGCGCGGCGGCCTGCTGCTGTCCTACGGCATGCACCGCGAGGCGGGGCAGATCTTCGCCCAGCTGATCGAACGCGGCGCGCCGCCGTCGGTGCGCAACCGCGCCTGGTACTTCCTGGCCAAGATCCGCTGGCAGCGCGGCCTCACGGCCGAGGCCGAGGAGGCGATCGCGCGCATCGATGGCAAGCTGCCGGTCCCGCTCGAGGAAGACCGCGGCTTGCTGCACGCCAACCTGCTCATGGCGCGCGGCGAGTTCGCCGGTGCGGCCGAGCTGTTGCGCGGCATGACCGACGCCAAGAACCCCTCGCAGGCGAGCTACTACGCGCGCTACAACCTGGGCGTCGCGCTCGTCAAGAGCGGTGACGTGGCCGGTGGCAGCACCCTGCTCGACGAGGTGGGCCGCATGCCCTCGGCGACCGAGGAACAGCGCAGCCTGCGCGACCGCGCCAACGTGGCGCTCGGCTTCGCCGCGCTGCAGGACAACCGCAGCGAGGACGCGCGCAAGGTGCTCGAGCGCGTGCGCCTCGAGAGCCTGCATGCCAACAAGGCACTGCTCGGCTTCGGCTGGGCCGCGGCGGCCGCCAAGCAGGCGGACCAGGCGCTGGTGCCGTGGACCGAGCTCGCGGGCCGCAGCCTCAGCGACGCCGCGGTGCTCGAAGCCAAGATCGCATTGCCCTATGCCTACGCCGAACTCGGTGCCTACGGCCAGGCCCTCGAAGGTTATGAAGGCGCGGTGTCGCAGTTCGACACCGAGCAGGGCGCGCTCAACGAATCGATCGCCGCGATCCGCAGCGGCAAGCTCGTCGAAGGCCTGGACAAGCGCAACCCCGGCGAGGAGATGGGCTGGTTCTGGAACCTCGCCGAGTTGCCCGAGATGCCACATGCCGGCCACCTGACGCAGGTGCTGGCGCAGCACGACTTCCAGGAGGCGTTCAAGAACTACCGCGACCTGATGTTCCTCGGCCGCAACCTGGCGCAATGGCGCGACAGCCTGGGCGCCTACCGCGACATGCTGGCCGAGCGTCGCAAGGCCTTCGCCGAGCGCCTGCCCGCCACGCAGAGCGGCGCGCAGGGCACGGTGCCGGTGCTGGCCGAGCTGAAGCAGCGCCGCGCCACGCTGGCCGCCGAACTGGATCGGGTGCAACGCGACGGCGACGTGATCGCTTTCGCCAACCCGACGCAGGACGACCTGCTGCAGCGCCTGGCCGGCGTGCAGGCCGCGATGAAGGCCAACGCCAGCGATCCCGAGGTCGCGAAGCTGTCCGACAAGGTGCGCCTGCTGTCCGGCGCGCTGGCCTGGCAGTTGGCACAGGACTTCCCGTCGCGCCTGTGGGTGGCGCAGAAGGCGCTGCGCGATGCCGACGCGCAGATCGCGCAGGCCGAGGGACGCAGCGAGGCGATCGCGAAAGCGCAGCGCGACGAGCCGGTGCGTTTCGACGCCTTCTCGCGCCGCATCGACGCCCTCGAAGCCAGCCTCGGTGCGCTGATCCCGCGCGTGGCCGCGCTGACCACCGAGCAGCAGCAGGCGGTGCAGGGCATCGCGGTGGCCGAACTGGGCCGCGCGCAGCAACGCCTGGCCGAGTACCAGACCCAGGCCCGCTTCGCGCTGGCGCAGCTCTACGACCGCGCCAACGTGGCGGCCAACACGACACACTCGAAGGAGGCGGGCGATGCGCCGCGCCGTTAGCAGCCTCTCGCTCGTCGCCGCGGCCTGCCTGGCGGCGTGCGGCAGCAGCCCCAAGACGCCGCCGGGCGACGACGCCCCCACGCTGGCCAGCCTGGGCGGGCGCACGGTCGCGGTGGACAAGGATCGTCGCATCCAGTCCGACGAGACGCAGGCGATCGCCGCCTACCGCAAGTTCCTCGACACCGCGCCGCAGGCCAAGGACGCGCCGCAGCGCGCCGAGGCGATGCGCCGGCTCGGCGACCTGGAGATGGACGTTGCCGACAACAAGAGCGTGACGGGTCAGACCGCCGGTGCGCCCGACTACAAGGTGGCTGTCACCCGCTACCAGGATTTCCTGAAGGCCTACCCGAAGGATCCTGCCAACGACCGCGTGCTGTACCAGCTCGCGCGTGCGCAGGAGCAGGGTGGCGAGCTGGAGACGGCGCTGAAGACGCTGGACCAGCTGGTGGCCACCTACCCGAACACGGCCTACCGCGAGGAGGCGCAGTTCCGCCGCGGCGAACTGCTGTTCACGTTGCGCAGCTACCCGGCGTCCGAGCAGGCCTACGACGCGGTGCTCGTCAACAACAGCGGTACGGTCTACAAGGACCGGGCGCTGTACATGCAGGGCTGGGCCCGCTTCAAGCAGGGCAAGCTCGAGGAAGGCCTGCAGTCCTTCTTCGGCGTGCTCGACGGCAAGCTGGCGAACCGCGGCGACGAACCGCTCGAGACCCTGCCGGGCCTGACACGCGGCGACCGCGAGCTGGTGGAAGACACCTTCCGCGTGATGAGCATCTCGCTGACCAACCTGCAGGGTGCCGAGTCGATACCGGTCTACGCCAAGGGCGATGCGCGCCGGGCCTACGAGTTCCGCGTCTACGAGCAGCTCGGCGACCTGTACATCAAGCAGGACCGCGTCAAGGACGCCGCCGACACCTACGGTGCCTTCGTCAAGCGCAACCCGATGCACGCGCAGGCGCCGGTGCTGCAGGCACGCGTGATCGACATCTACGAGGGGGGTGGCTTCGCCAACCTGGCCCTCGAGGCCAAGCGCGAATATGTCGGCCGCTACGGCGTCAACAGCGAGTTCCGCAAGGCCAACCCGGAGGGCTGGAACAAGGCCCAGCCGCTGGTCAAGACGCGCCTGGCCGAGCTGGCACGCCACTATCACGCGGCCGCGCAGAAGAGCAAGGCCAGCGCCGACTACCAGGAGGCCGTGCGCTGGTACCGCGACATCATCACCGGCTTTCCCGGCGAGCCCGACACCGCGCGCAACCACTTCCTGCTCGGCGAACTGCTGTACGAGGACTCGCGCTGGGCCGAGGCCGCGGTCGAGTACGAGAAGGTGGCCTACGCCTATCCGAAGCACGAGAAGAGCGCCGACGCCGGCTACTCGGCGCTGCTGGCCTACACCGAACTCGACAAGCGCGCCGCCGCGGCCGACAAGCCGGCGTTGCAACGCCAGGGTGTGGCGAGTTCGCTGCGCTTTGCGCAGGCCTTCGACAAGGACCCGCGTGTCGCGCCGGTGCTGACCAACACCGCCGACCGCCTGTATGCATTGAAGGACAGCGAGCAGGCCCAGAGCGTGGCCGAACGCGTGCTCGCGCTCGACCCGCCGCCCACCGCCGAGCAGAAGCGCGTGGCCACGACGATCGTCGCCCACACGGCCTTCGAGGCCGGCGACTTCGGCCGCGCCGAGAAGCGCTACGGCGAAGCGCTGGCATTGATCCCCGAGCGTGATGCCGCGCGCAAGGACCTCATCGAGCGCCAGGCGGCGTCGATCTACAAGCAGGGCGAGGCGGCGCAGAAGGCCGGCAACGGCCGCGACGCCGTGGGCCACTTCACGCGCGTGGCCGGCGTGGCCCCGCAGTCGTCGATCCATGCCACGGCGCAGTACGACGCGGCCGCGGCGCTGATCGGCCTGAAGGACTGGGACGCCGCGGCACGCACGCTGGAGGACTTCCGCCAGCGCTTCCCGAAGCATCCGCTGGTCGAAGACGCATCGAGCAAGCTGGCCGTGGCCTACCTCGAACGCGGGCGCTGGAGCGAGGCGGCGGGCGAGTTCGAGCGTGTCGCCAACTCCGGCAAGGACCCCAAGCTGGCGCAGGAAGCGCTCTGGCAGGCCGCCGAGCTGCATGGCAAGGGCAACAACCGCGTCGCGTCGGCCAAGGCCTACGAGCGCTACCTGAAGCAATACCCCGACCCGCTCGAACGCGCCATCGAGACACGCCACCGCCTGGCCACCCTCGCCAAGGCCGACGGCAATGCCAAGCGCGAGTTCGAGCTGCAACGCGAGATCCTCGCCGCCGACCAGCGTGGCGGAGCGGCGCGCACTGACCGCACGCGCTACCTCGGGGCGATGGCGGCGCTGGCGATGGCCCAGCCGGCGGTGGACGACTACAAGAAGGTGGCGCTGGTCGAGCCGCTGGCGCGCAGCATGAAGAACAAGAAGGCCAAGTTCGAGGCCGCGCTGAAGGGCTACTCGACCGTGGCCGACTACGGCGTGGCCGACGCGATCACCGCCGCCACCTTCCACACCGCGGCGCTGTACCAGGACTTCGGCAAAGCCATGATGGGTTCGCAGCGCCCGAAGGGCCTGAAGAAGCTCGAACTGGAACAGTACAACGTGCTGCTCGAGGAGCAGGCCTTCCCGTTCGAGGAGAAGGCGATCGAACTGCACGAGGTCAATGCCAAGCGCACCGCGCAGGGTGTGTACGACGAGTGGGTGCAGAAGAGCTTTACTGCGCTGCGCACGCTCAAACCCGGGCGCTACGCGCGCGTCGAGAGATCGGAAGGGGTGATCGATGCGATCCGCTGACCCTGTGTCGCGCCGCCTGACGGCCTTGCTCGCCGTGGCCGTGCTCGGCGGCTGCGCCAGTGTGGCCGAGGTCGTCACGAAGCCAGTCGAGGCCGTGCAGCAGGCGATGGCGGCCGCGCCCGCGCCAGCCGCTCCCGCGGCCACGACGGCGGCCGCACCCGTGCCCACCGTCCAACCAATCGTGAACACGGACGCGCAGCGCGCCTTCGACGCTGCACGCGCCGCGCTGCGCGCCGGGCGCACGGCCGACGCCGAGCGGGGCTTCCGTGACGTGGCCAGCAAGCACCCCGAGCTCGGAGGCGCCCATGCGAACCTGGGCCTGATCCTGCGCAACGCCGGCAAGCACGACGAATCGGTCGCGGCGCTCGAGCGCGCAGTCAAGGCGAGCCCGGGCCAGCCGGTGTTTCACAACCAGCTCGGCGTCAGCTACCGCCATGCCGGCAAGTTCACCAAGGCGCGCGAGGCCTACGAGACGGCGCTCGCGCTCGAGCCGAACTACGCCGACGCGCACCTCAACCTCGGCGTGCTGCTCGATCTCTACCTGGGCGACAACACGCTCGCGCTGGTGCACTACGAGCGCTACCTGGCGCTCGGCGGCGACGCCGCGGTGGGCAAATGGGTCGCGGACCTGAAGAACCGCAAGCCCGCGAGCGTCGCGCAGGCCGACGTCAAGGTGACCAAGAAGGAGTGACGATGAGAAAGCGACTGACCGGCTTGGCACTTGCTGTCGCCCTGTGTGGCGGCGCCTTCGCCCAGGACCGCGCCGACATCGATCGCACGCAGATCATCGGCAATCGCGAGTTACCAAAAGTTCTGTACATCGTGCCGTGGAAAAAGCCCTTGCCCGGAGAGCTGGCAGGACGACCATTGGTGAGTGTGCTGGACGAGGCTCTGGCACCGGTCGATCGGGACGTGTTCCGACGCCAAGTGAACTACCACGGACAAGTGGCTGCCCGCAGCCCAGCCCCGGCGACCAAGCCCTGAATCAACGAACGTCATCACGCTAAGAGGCCCTCCATGAGCATCATCGAATTCATGACCAAGTTCTTCCAGGACAGCGGCCTGGCGATCTACCCCAGCATCCTGATCGCGGCCATCGGCCTGGCGATCGCGATCGAGCGCTTCGTCTTCCTCGCGAAGGCACGGGCGCAGAACCGCCTGCTGTGGGACAAGATCCAGCCGCAACTGCAGAACGGCAAGCTGAAGGAAGTGCACCAGATGGCCAGCAGTTCCGACGCCGCGGTGGGCAAGATCGTCGCCAACGGCCTGACCCGCATGCAGAGCCCCGGCCGCCGCGAGGACATCGACGCCGCGATGGAGGAGGGCATGATGGAGATCGTGCCGCGCCTTGAGAAGCGCACCCACTACATCGCCACCTTCGCCAGCGTGATCGTGCTGGTGGGCCTGCTGGGAACCATCATCGGCCTGATCAAGGGCTTCACCGCGGTGGCCCAGGTCAACCCGGCCGAGAAGGCCGAGATGCTGTCGGCCTCGATCTCGATCGCGATGAACAACACCGCCTTCGCGCTGTCGGTGGCGATCCCGTTCATGCTGATCCACTCTTTCCTGCAGGCCCGCACGAGCGAGATCGTCGATGGCCTCGAAGCCGCCAAGATCAGCTTCCTGAACGTGACGCAGCGCCTGAAGGCCGAGTCCTCGACCGCGGGCGCCCGCTGAAGCGGCGCGCAGGGAGAAGCCCATGCGCTCTCGCCGCATCCGCAAGCACGCGGCCGAACTGGACGTGACCGCGTTCATCAACATGATCGTGGTGCTGGTGCCGTTCCTGCTGTCCACAGCCGTGTTCACGCAGCTGTCGGTGGTCGACGTGGCACTGCCGGCACAGAACTCGGGCGTCGAGCAGCTCAAGGTCGACGAGTTGAAGCTGGAAGTCGTGATCCGCCCCGACGCGATCGAGGTCGGCGACAAGATCGGCGGCCTGATCTCGCGCATCCCCAATGGTGCGCGGGGCTACGACACCGCCGCGCTGGCGCAGATCGTCGAGCAACTCAAGGCCCGCTTCCCGACCCAGGCCCATGCCAGCGTGCTGGCGCTGCCCGACACCTCGTACGAAGTGCTGATCCAGGTGATGGACGCGGTGCGCGAGCGCCCGGCCCCCGCCGTCGGCAAGGGCGAGCCGGTGCCGCTGTTCCCGGACATCTCGATCGGCGATGCGCCGGTGCCCAAGAGGACCTGAGCCGATCATGAGCAAACTCACAGGCATCCAGAGGCGAGCCGAGCGCAAGGATCGCAACAAGACCTCGCTGGACATGAACCTGGTGTCGCTGATCGACATCTTTACCATCCTGCTGTTCTTCCTGATGTCCAGCGCCGCGGGCGTGGAGATCCTGCACACCAGCCGGGCGGTGAAGCTGCCGCAGTCGCACGCCGACAAGCTGCCGCGCGACACCCTGGTGATCGTCGTCGCCGGCCAGGACATCCTGGTCGACGGGCGCAAGGTCACGACCGTGGACGAGGCGCTGGCCACGCAAGGCGACGAGATCGCGCCGCTGAAGGCCGAGCTGGCGCTGCACGCCAGCAAGCAGGTCGTGCGCGACGAGAACAAGGCGCAGGGCAAGGCCGTCACGATCATGGGCGACAAGGACATTCCGTACCGCCTGCTGCGCAAGGTGATGGCCACCGCCGCGCGAGCGGACTACAGCGATGTCGCGTTCGCGGTGGTCAAGAAGGTGAAGACATGAACACCGCACGACCGCTCGAAGGTGTTCGCTCCCCCTCGGGGGGACAGGCCGCAGGCCGAAGGGGGCTGGCATGAGCGCGGCAGCCGCAGCGGTTTCATTCCGCAAGCCCTACCTCGCTTGGTCGTACTCGCCCGACGACGAGAAGCGCTTCCGTCGCACCCTCGGCCGGATCATGGCGATCGCGGTGCTGGGCTGTCTCGTCTTTGCCTTGCTGCCGCGGCCCAAGGAAGTGCGCGTGGTGCAGGAGATCCCGCCGCGCCTGGCCAAGCTGCTGCTCGAGCGCGAGAACGTGCCGCCACCGGCGGTCAAGCCGGCGCCGCCGAAGGCCGACCCGGCCCAGCAGCGCAAGGCCGAGAACGAGAGCACGTTGACGCCCGAACCGAAGCGGCCCGAACCCAAGCGCGAGGCCGCCAAGGGCGCGCCGGTGCCCGAGGCCCGCAACCCGGTGGCCAACAAGCCGCCGGGCGAAGTGGACGCGGCACGGCGCCGCGTGGCCGGCATCGGCCTGCTCGCCAACAGCAAGGACCTGAACGAACTGCGCGGCGCGCCGGTCGCGGTGCAACTGGCGACCAACATCAAGCAGGGGCCCGGCGTGGGCACCGGGGTCGGTGTCGGTGTCGGCGCCGGCAATGAGCAGGGCATCCCGATCCGCTCGATGATCACCTCCAACGCCCAGGGTGGCAGCGGGGGCATCAACACGGCGTCCTACAGCAACTACACCGGCGGCGGCGGCCTCGCGGGCCGCGCGACGACGCTGGTGGCCGGCGCCGCAGGCGGTGGTGGCGGCGGTGGCTTCGGCGGCGGCGGTGGCGGCGGCAAGGGCGACGGCACGGGCCTGGGCAGCGGCGACGGCGTCAAGGGCGCCAAGGGCGGGGTGCTGAGCAAGGGGGGCAGCGGCAAGGCCTCGCGCTCGATCGAGGAGATCAAGCTCGTCTTCGAGCGCAACAAGGGTGCGATCTACGCGCTGTACAACCGCGCGCTGCGCGAGGACGCCTCGCTGCAGGGCAAGGTGGTCGTCGAGCTGAAGATCTCGCCCTCGGGCGAGGTGGTCGGCTGCCGCGTGATCTCGACCGAGCTCAAGACGCCCGACCTCGAAACCAAGCTCGTGGCGCGCATCCGCGGCTTCGACTTCGGCGCCAAGGACGTGGACACCATGGTCGTCACCTGGCCGGTGGACTTCCTGCCGTCGTAGACAATGGCGGCATGCCCGCCTGGATCCCCTACGCCCAGCTCGTCCTGCTGGGCGTTGTCGTTTTGGTGCTGCTGTGGCTCGCGTTGCGGCGCAGTGACGCCGACGGGCTCGAGCGCAACCTGCGCGCCGACGTGCAGGACAGCGCACGAGGCACGCGCCAGGAACTGACCGCCACGCTGACCACGTTTCAGCAGGCGCTGTTGAACCAGAGCGGCGACGTCGCGCGTACGCAGAACGAGCAGATCGACTCGTTCCGCACGCAGCTCGCGGCGATGCAGCAGCGCATCAGCGACGACACGCGCGCCGCACGCGAAGCGCAGGATGCCGCGCTGCACCGCTTCGGCCAGGCCCAGGCCGAGCAGTTGCGCGCGCTGGCCGAGGCCAACGACAAGCGCCTGGCCGAGGTGCGCCAGGCCGTCGAGGCCAAGCTGACGCAGATCCAGGCCGACAACGGCGTCAAGCTCGAGCAGATGCGCGCCACGGTCGACGAGAAGCTCTCGACCACGCTCGAACAGCGCCTGGGCGAGAGCTTCAAGCAGGTGGCCGAGCGGCTCGAGCAGGTGCACAAGGGCCTGGGCGAGATGCAGGGCCTGGCGCGTGATGTCGGCTCGCTCAACCGCGTGCTGACCAACGTCAAGACGCGCGGCGGTTTCGGCGAGGTGCAGCTCGAGGCGCTGCTGGCCGACGTGTTCACCGTCGAGCAGTACGCCACCAACGTGGAGACGGTTCCCGGCTCACGCCAGCGAGTCGAGTTCGCGATCCGCCTGCCCGGCAGCGGCGATGCCGCGCCGCGCTGGCTGCCGATCGACGCCAAGTTCCCGCGCGAGGACTACGAGCGCCTGCTCGACGCGCACGAGCGCGCCGACAAGGAAGGCGCCGAGGGCGCGGCCCGGGCCATCGAGGCGCGCCTGAAGCTCGAGGCGCGCACGATCCGCGAGAAGTACATCGCCCCGCCGCACACCACCGACTACGGCATCCTGTTCCTGCCCACGGAGGGCCTGTACGCCGAGGCACTGCGGCGCCCCGGCCTGCAGGAGGCGTTGCAGCGCGAGCATCGGGTGGTGCTCGCGGGGCCGACCACGCTGCTGGCCATCCTCAACAGCCTGCAGATGGGCTTTCGCACGCTGGCGCTGGAGAAGCGCAGCTCCGAGGTGTGGCAGGTGCTGGGCGCGGTGAAGACCGAGTTCGGCAAGTTCGGCGACGTGCTGGCGCGCACGCGCGAACGCATCGACGCGGTCGGCAAGTCGATCGACCAGGCCGAGGTGCGCGCGCGCGCGATGGCGCGTCAGCTGCGCGACGTCGAGGCCCTGCCGGTCGAGCACGCCCAGGGCTTGCTGCGCCTGGACGCCGACGACGCGCAGCGCGCCGCCGAATGACCGACTCCGAGCGCGGCACGCGGCGCGCGTTCGTGCTGGTGGTGGCCACGCTGGTGGGCCTGCATGCCTGCATGGCAGCCACGCGGGTGGCCGCCCCGCTGGCGGTGCTGGAACAAGGCTTCCCGGAATGGACGGTCGGTGCGATGCTGAGTCTCTACGGCTTGGCGCCGATCGCACTGTCGATGTGGGCCGGCCGCATGGCCGACCGGCACGGCTTTCATCGCCCGGTCTGCCTGTCGGTGATCGGCGCCTTGCTGGGCGCAGTGCTGCCCGTGATCACGCAGCACATCGTGGCGCTCGCAATCTCGGGCCTGCTGACCGGCGGCGCCGTGGCCTTCGCCGCCGTCGCGATCCAGCGCGAGGCGGGCCAGATGGCGCGCGACCCCGGCGACCTCAAGCGCGTGTTCAGCTGGGTAGCGCTCGGGCCGGCGCTGTCGAACGCTTTCGCGCCGGTGATCGCCGGCCTGCTGATCGACCATGCGGGCTACCGTGCGGCCTTCGCCTTCGGCGCCCTGTTGCCGCTGCTGGCGGCGTGGGCGGCTTGGCTGGTGCCGCGTGCGGCGCCCGTCCATGCGGCGGGCGCCGCGAGCGCCTTCGGGCAGGGCAGCGTGATGGAGCTCTGGCGCGCGCCGGTGCTGCGCAACCTGCTGCTGGTCAACGTGGCGATGGCGGCGTCGTGGGACGCGCACAGCTTCACCGTGCCGGTGGTCGGCCATGCGCGCGAACTCAGTGCCTCGGCGATCGGGCTGGTGCTCGGCTCGTTCGCGGTGGCGGCCACCGTGGTCCGGCTGGTCATCACCGGCTTCGCGCACCGCATCGACGAGCAGCGCGCGCTGTCGGCGGCGACCAGCGTCGCCGCCGTGGCCCTGCTGGCCTACGCCTGGCTGCCGGGCGCGCTGGGCATGATGGCGGGCTCGGCGGTGCTCGGCCTCGCACTCGGGTCGGTGCAGCCGATGGTGCTGTCGATGCTGCACCAGGCCGCGCCGCCCGGGCGCCAGGGTCAGGCGCTGGCGCTGCGCATGCTGTTCACCAATGCCGCCACGATCGCGATGCCGGTCGGCTTCGGCTTTCTGGCCGCGGCGACGACGAGCGCGGCGCCGATGTGGTTCATGGCCGCCGTGCTGCTGGCCGCGCGCGTGCCGGTGCGGCGCCTCGTGCGCCGCTGAACCCCAGGCGGCTCAGAAGCGGATGCCGCCCGGGTTGGGCGTGATGTCCTGGCCCGCCGGCACGGCCGGCAGCGGTTGCGGCGCCGGGTTCGGGGCGGTGGCGCGGCGTTCGACCAGCGGCGCCGCCGCCGGTGCCTGGTAGTTGGCCGGCAGCAGCGATTGGCGCGGATAGCCGGCCACGTCGAGCGTTTCGTCCCAGCTTACGGGGTTGAAGCCGCGCAGCACCTGGCCGCCGACGCGCAGTGCCGGGGCTTCCGGGCCGCCGACGATGCGCTCCCAGGCGGCGCGGTCCTCCTGCGACTCGGCGACGCGCTCGGCGAAGGGGACCCCGCGGCGCGCGAGCAGCTGGCGCGCCAGGCCGCAGGGTTCGCAGTTCGCGGCGGTGTAGAGCGTGACCGGGAAACGCGTCGCCACCTGGCGCAGCGCAAAAGGCAGGGCCGGGTCGCTGGCGCTGCCGGTGTCGCGGTTGACCGGCACCACCTTGCCGCCACTGGCCGGCGGTGGCCGGTCGGTGTAGGTGATTTTGCCGTCGGGCCCGACCACCTTGAACAGCGCATGTGCCGTGCCGGCCGAGAACATCAGGGCCGCGGCGAGCGCGGGGGCGAGGAGGGCTGCTTTCATGCCCTGGAATCTAACCCCGGCGCGCGCTGCGCTCAAGCCATGCCTTGATGGCGCAACAGCGCATCGATGCGGGGTTCACGCCCTCTGAAGGCGACGAAGTTCTCCATCGCGCTGCGGCTGCCGCCGGCTTCGAGAACTTCTTCACGCAAGCGCCTTCCAGTGGCCACCGACAGCGCGCCGGCCTCCTCGAACGCGCTCCAGGCGTCGGCCGACAGCACCTCGGCCCACTTGTAGCTGTAGTAGCCCGCCGCGTAGCCGCCGCCGAAGATGTGCGAGAAGCTGTGCGCGAAGCGGTTGAAGGGCGGAGGCTTCAGCACCGCGACCTCGGCACGCACCTCGTCGAGCACGCGCTGCAACTGCGCCTTGGCGTCGTGCTCGCTGTGGATGCGCATGTCGAACAGGCTGAACTCGAGCTGGCGCACCATGCCCATGCCGCTCTGGAAGTTCCTGGCCGCCACCATCTTGTCGAACAGCGCGCGCGGCAGCGGCGCACCGGTGTCGGCATGGGCGGTCATGCGCTGCAGCACGTCCCACTCCCAGCAGAAGTTCTCCATGAACTGGCTCGGCAGCTCGACCGCGTCCCACTCCACCCCGGACAGGCCCGACACGCCGATGTCCTCGATGCGGGTGAGCATCAGATGCAGGCCGTGGCCGAACTCGTGGAACAGGGTGATGACGTCGTCGTGCGTCAGCAGCGAGGGTTCGTTGCCGACCGGCGGCGCGTAGTTGCATTGCAGCGTGGCCACCGGCGTCTGCACGCGGCCCGCTTCCGCGTCCGGCCGTGCCCAGCGTCCGCGCAGGTCGTCCATCCACGCCCCGGGCTGCTTGCCCGGGCGTGCGTAGGCGTCGAGGTAGAACTGCGCCAGCAGCCGGCCGTCGCGCTCGACGCGGTAGAAGCGCACGCTGTCGTGCCAGACCGGGGCGCTGTCGGGTGTGATCTGCACCTCGAAGATCGTCTGCACGATCTCGAACAGGCCCTGCAGCACCTTGGGTTCGGTGAAGTAGCGCTTGACCTCGAGGTCGCTGAAGGCGTAGCGCTGCTCCTTGAGCCGCTCGCTGGCGAAGAAGAGGTCCCAGGCCTCGAGCTGCGGCAGGCCCAGCTCGGCGGCCGCGAAGGCGCGCAGCTCGGCCATGTCGCGCTCGGCGAAGGGCTTGGCGCGCTGCGCCAGGTCGTGCAGGAAGGCCCGCACCTCGGCCGGGTCGCGCGCCATCTTGGGCACCAGCGACATGTCGGCGTACGTGGCGTGGCCGAGCAGCGCCGCCGCTTCCTGGCGCAGCTCGAGCAGCTCGCGCATCAGCGGACCGTTGTCGCGCTCCGCCGGGCCGAGTTCGCTGGCGCGCGTGACGTAGGCGCGGTACAGGGTCTCGCGCAAGGGGCGATGGGTGCCGTACTGCATCACCGGCAGGTAGACCGGCTGGTGCAGGGTGAGCTTGTGGCCTTCGCGGTTCTCGGCCTGAGCGGCCTCGCGCGTGGCCTGCCGCACGTCGTCCGGCACGCCCGCCAGATCGTCGGCGGTCGCGTAGTGGACGAAGCCGTCGGTCGCATCGAGCACGTGCTCGGAGAACTTCTGCGACAGCTCGGCCAGGCGCTCCTGGATCTGCGCGAAGCGCTGCTTGGCTGTGCCCTGCAGCTCGGCCCCCGAAAGCAAGAAGTCGCGAAGCGCGTTGGCCAGCGCCTTGCGGCGCGGGGCGCTCAGTGTGGCCGCCGACGGACTGGCCACGATGGCCTTGTACTTGGCGTACAGGCGCTCGTCGGCGCCCAGTTTCGTGTGGAAGGCGGTGACCTTGGGCAGGTTCTCGTTGTAGGCCGCGCGCAGCGCGGGGGTGTCGGCCACGCTGTTCAGGTGGGAGACCACGCCCCAGGCGCGCGACAGGCGCTCGGTGGCCACGTCGAGCACGGCCGACATGGCGTCGTAGTCGGGCGCTACGTCCGGCCCGACGCTGCGCTCGAGCGCAGCGTCGGCCTGCGCGAGCAGCGCATTGACCGCGGGTGTGACATGTTCGGGCCGGATGGCGCGGAAGTCGGGCAGGGCGTCTGGTTGCAGCAGTGGGTTGTTCATGGGCTCTACTTCGTGGCGGCACGGGCCGCCTGCAAGGTGTTCATCAACAGCATCGCGATCGTCATCGGGCCGACGCCGCCCGGCACGGGCGTGATCCACCCGTTGGGGCCGAGCGCTTCGCGTACCGCTTCGAACTCGACATCGCCGCAGAGTTTCCCGTCGTCCTTGCGGTTGATGCCGACGTCGATGACGATCGCACCGGGCTTGACCATGCCGGCCATCAGCGTGCTGCGACGGCCGACCGCTGCCACCACGATGTCGGCCTGGCGCGTGTGCGCGGCCAGATCGGGCGTCGCGCTGTGGCACACGGTGACCGTGGCGTGGGCCTGCAGCAGCAGCAGGGCCATCGGTTTGCCGACGGTGTTGCTGCGCCCGATCACCACCGCGTGCTTGCCCCGGATCGGCACGCCGGTCGACTCGATCAGGGTCATGCAGCCGAAGGGCGTGGCCGGGCGCAGGCCCGGCAGGCCGGTCATCAGTTCGCCGGCGCTGGCGATCGAGAAGCCGTCGACGTCCTTGGCCGGGGCGATGGCCTCGATCACGGCCTGCGGATCGACATGCTTGGGCAGCGGCATCTGCACCAGGATGCCGTGGATCGCCGGGTCGGCATTGAGCGCGGCGATGCGTGCCAGCAGGGCGTCCTGCGTCAGCGCCGCGTCGTAGGTCTCGAGCACCGAGTGGAAGCCCGCCTCCTGGCAGGCCTTGACCTTGTTGCGCACGTAGACCGCGCTGGCCGGGTCCTCGCCGACCAGGATCACGGCCAGGCCCGGGCGCGCGCCCCCGGCGGCGAGCATCGCTGCCGCGCCTTCGGCGGCCTGGGCGCGCACGCGTTTGGCGATCGCGGCCCCATCGATGATCTGTGCCGTCAAAGTGCTCCCCCAGAATGCAAACAAGGCCGCTCGCGCGGCCTTGTCGTCGTGTCGATCCTCAAGCCTTCGCGGTCTGCGCGCCGAGCGCGATCTTCAGCAGGTCGGCCACGGTGTTGGCGTTCAACTTTTCCATGATGTTGGCGCGATGCGCCTCCACCGTCTTGATGCTGATGCCCAGGTCGTCGGCGATCTGCTTGTTCAGTCGTCCGGCGACGATGCGCTCGAGCACCTGGGCCTCTCGCGTCGTCAGGCGCGACAGCAGGGCGTCCCGGCTGGCCTGTTCCTGGTGCTGCGAGAAGGCGCTGCGCGCCTGGTCGAGCATTTTCTCCACCAGGCCGAGCAGTTCATCTTCCTTGAAAGGCTTCTCGATGAAGTCCATCGCGCCCTTCTTCATCGTCGTCACCGCCATCGGCACGTCGCCGTGGCCGGTGATGAAGACGATCGGCAACGGGCTCTTGCGCTCGAGCAGGCGGTCCTGCAGTTCGAGGCCGCTCATGCCGTCCATGCGGATGTCCACCAGCAGGCAGGCCACCTCGCGCGGGTCGAAGCGCGACAGGAAGGACTCGGCGGAGTCGAAGCACTTGACGCGGTAGTCCTTGCCTTCGAGCAGCCATTGCAGCGAATCGCGCACGGCCTCGTCGTCGTCGACGACGTAGACGGTGCCCTTCTTGGGGATCAGGCTCATGGTGTGGTGGGGTCGGCTGGTGCGGCCTCGCGCACGAGGCGCGACAGCGTTGGGTTGGCGGGATGCGGCTCGTTGCGGGTCGTCACGTCGACCGGCAAGGTGAAGGCGAAACGGCAGCCCACGACGGTCGATCCATTGTAGAGGTTCTGCGCCCGCATCCGGCCCCGGTGCGACTCGATGATCGAGCGGCAAAGGGCCAGGCCGATACCCAGTCCCTCGGCCTTGGTCGAGAAGAATGCCTCGTACAGGCGGGCCAGCACGTCCTCGCGCACGCCGGGGCCCTGGTCGGTGACCGAGAACTCGATCACGCCCCCTTCTTCGGGGGTGTGGCGCGGAACGACACGCAGCTCGATGTGGCGCCGCGTCGGCGGCATCTCTCCGGCATCGATCGCCTCGGCCGCGTTCTTCAGCAGGTTGAGCACCACCTGCTGGATCAGGATCGGGTCGCAGGACAGCATCGGCAGGCGCTGCGCCACATAGGTCGTCAACGCGACGTTGCGGCGCCGCAGTTCGATGCCGGCGAGTTCGAGCGCGTCGTCGACGATGGCCTTGGCCTGCGCCTGCTGGCGCTGGGGCTCGCTGCGCTTCACGAAACTGCGGATGCGCTGGATGATCTGCGCCGCGCGTTCGGCCTGGCGCGAGGTCTTGTTCAGCGCCTCGATCAGGTCGTCCTTGCCGATCGACTCGGCGCGCACGCGCGACACCATGCCGTTGCAGTAATTGGTGATCGCGGCCAGCGGCTGATTCAGTTCATGCGCCACCGAGCTGGCCATCTCACCCATCGTCATCAGCCGGCTCGTCACCTGCGCGCGCTCGGCCTGACGCGCTGCCTGCTCCTCGATGCGGCGGCGTGAGGTGATGTCGGTGGCGATCAGCATCTGCGCCAGGCGGCCGTCGGTCCACTGCAGGTAGCGCGAGCGCACATCGAACCACTTCTTCAGCGGCTCGACATAGACCTCGCGCGGGTCGCCTCCCGAGGCGGTCAGCGACTCGGTGGGCAGGCCCGACAGGCTGTCGACATCGTCGCCGTCGTCGCTGGGCAGGAACGGCAGGGCCAGCGCCTGGCCTGCCAGCTGTGCATGGCCCTTGGGGTCGGCGCCGAACCAGAGCCGGTAGCTGCGGTTGGCGAACAGCAGTTCGCCCTGCTGCACCGACAGCACCGACACCGCGGCATCCAGGCCCTCGAGCACGGTGGTGAAGCGTTCGTGCGAGGCCGAGAGCTGGTCGCGGATGCGCTTGGCCTCGGTGATGTTGGTCATCGAGGTCATCCAGCCCGTCTGGTGGCCGCGCGAGTCGACCAGCGGTGACACGTACATGCGCGCGTCGAACACGCCGCCGTCCTTGCGCATCACCTTGACCTCGATGCCCCCGGCCGGGCTGCGGCCGTGCAGCTCCTGCTGCAGCAGGCGCGAGTTCTCTTCGATGCGGTCGGCCGGCCAGTAGGGGAAGGGCGGCAGGCGGCCCACCAACTCGGCTTCGGCGAAACCGGTCATGGCGCTGAAGGCCGGGTTGACGTAGGTGATGCGCCCTTCATTGTCCATCGCGCGCATGCCCGTCAGCATGGAGTTCTCCATCGCACGCCGGAAGTTGGTCTCCTGCACCAGGGCGTGCTGAATCTGGCCGCGCCGGCGCATGTGGCGCCAGGTGCCGAGCAGCATCCAGACTGTGAGTACCGCCAGCGCGACGACCATCCAGAACAGGGTGTTGCTGACCAGGCCCACCGACGTGCGCCAGCCCATGCCGCGCAAGGCCAAGCCATTGGCAGCCGGGGCCAGCGGCAGGTCCACCACGATGGTCGGGCGGCTGCCCGTCTGACCGGGCATCTGCAGCACGCTGCCGGCCAGTTCGGTGCCGTCGGCGTCGACCACCGCGATGGTGTGGCGCTGGGTGACCTCGGGTGGCACCATCTGGCGCAGCATCGCCTCGATCGAATACTCGGCGACCAGCGCACCATTGAACTGGCCTTGCTCGTACAGCGGCACGTGGAGTTGGAACACCGCGGTGCCGTTGGCGGTG
Source organism: Aquincola sp. (assembly GCA_022841885.1). Taxonomy (GTDB): domain Bacteria; phylum Pseudomonadota; class Gammaproteobacteria; order Burkholderiales; family Burkholderiaceae_C; genus CADEEN01. The sequence continues at coordinate 73,179 of JALHQP010000001.1, forward strand.
CGAAACGCGCTCGAATAGGTCGGGCCGCGCAGCCCGCGAGCGTTGCTGAAGGCGCGTTCGGCCGCGCTGTCCTCGCCCGCGACCGGCAGCGAGGGCGCGAGGGCCCCGCCGCTCGGGTTGACCTCGGGATGGAACATCGCGGCGGCATGCCCGGCGCGCAACGCGCGGTTGGGGCTGACCCAGGACAGGTGCGTGATCGCAGTGCGCTCGCGTGCGAAGTCGGATGCGGCCGCAGGAAACGATGCGGCCGTCACCGAGCCGTCGCCGATGTCGCGCGCGAGGCGCAGCAGTTGATCGAGGTCGTCGGACAGATACAGGCGCACCTGCTGTTGCGAGATCTCGGTGTCGCGCTGCACCGCATCGGCTTCGCGCTCGATTTCCTCGTTGCGCAGGTACCAGAAGGCCGCGATGATCGCCGCCAGAAAGAGCAGTACCGAAATGAGCGGTCCGATCGTCGCGAAGCGGTCCTGGCGGGTGGGCGATTGCCTGCGCCACCAGCGACCGAACAGACGCTGTGCGCGGGGCGGCGTGATGTCGCTGACGCCAGACGGTTCGGTGCGCGGCTGCATGGGGCTCGATTATCGAGTCGCCGCCATGGAGCTGCCCCGAGTCAATTCCATAATGCGGAATCATCACTCATGATTTGAAAAGTTTCGCAATTGGTGAGACACTGCGCGCCGACGCCACCCCGGCCGCGAAGAACACAGGAGACAACGATGTCCGCATTGCCCCAATCCGACGCCGCCGCGCGCGGCGACAGCGACCACCAGGAAACGCGGGAGTGGCTCGATGCCCTGGCCGCGGTGATCGAGGCCGAGGGGAAAGACCGCGCGCACTTCCTTCTCGACCACCTGCTCGAGGAAGCGCGGCAGCACGGCGTGGACCGCCCGTTCTCGGCCAACACGGCGTACGTCAACACCATCGAGCCCGCCGACGAGGCCAAGAGCCCGGGCAACCTCGAGCTGGAAGGCCGACTGCGCGCCTACATGCGCTGGAACGCGATGGCCATGGTGGTCAAGGCCAACCGCCTGCACCCAGCTGATGGTGGCGACCTCGGCGGTCACATCTCCAGCTTCGCCTCGCTGGCGCACATGTTCGCCGCCGGTTTCAACCATTTCTGGCACGCGGACAGCGGCGAGCACGGCGGCGACCTGCTCTACATCCAGGGCCACAGCGCGCCGGGCATCTATGCGCGCGCCTACCTCGAAGGCCGCATCAGCGAAGAGCAGATGCTGAACTTCCGCCAGGAGGTCGGCGGCAAGGGACTGTCGAGCTACCCGCACCCGAAGCTGATGCCCGAGTTCTGGCAGTTCCCGACGGTGTCGATGGGCCTGGGCCCGCTGATGGCGATCTACCAGGCGCGCTTCCTGAAGTACCTGCACGCGCGCGGCATTGCAGATACCGCCAAGCGCAAGGTCTGGGTCTTCTGCGGCGACGGTGAGATGGACGAGCCCGAGAGTCTGGGCGCGATCGGTCTGGCCGCGCGCGAGAAGCTCGACAACCTCGTCTTCGTCATCAACTGCAACCTGCAACGCCTGGACGGCCCGGTGCGCGGCAACGGCAAGATCATCCAGGAGCTCGAGGGCGACTTCCGGGGCGCCGGCTGGAACGTGATCAAGTTGATTTGGGGCAGCAACTGGGATGGGCTGCTCGCGCGCGACAAGGACGGCGCGCTGCGCAAGGTCATGATGGACACGCTCGACGGCGACTACCAGGCCTTCAAGGCCAACGACGGCGCCTTCGTGCGCAAGAACTTCTTCGGTCGCGACCCACGCACGCTCGAGATGGTCGCCAAGATGAGCGACGACGACATCTGGGCGCTGCGCCGCGGCGGCCACGACGCGGGCAAGGTCTACGCCGCATTCCACGAGGCCAACCACCACGTCGGCCAGCCGACCGTGCTGCTGGTCAAGACGGTCAAGGGCTGGGGCATGGGCGGTGCCGGCGAAGGCAAGAACACGGCGCACCAGACCAAGAAGCTGACGGACGACGACATCCGCTACTTCCGCGACCGCTTCAACATTCCGATCCCCGACCACGAGCTGGCGAAGATCCCGTTCTACAAGCCGGCCGACGACACGCCGGAGATGAAGTACCTGCACGAGCGTCGCAAGGCGCTCGGTGGCTACCTGCCGAAGCGGCGCCCGAAGGCCGAAGAGACGTTCACGGTGCCGCCGCTGGACACCTTCAAGGCGGTGCTCGAGCCGACAGCCGAGGGGCGAGAGATCAGCACGACCCAGGCCTACGTGCGCTTCCTGACGCAGCTGCTGCGCGACAAGGAGATCGGCCCGCGCGTGGTCCCGATCCTGGTCGACGAGGCGCGCACCTTCGGCATGGAAGGCCTGTTCCGCCAGATCGGCATCTACAACCCTGCGGGGCAGAACTACACGCCGGTCGACAAGGACCAGGTCATGTACTACCGCGAAGCCAAGGACGGCCAGATCCTGCAGGAGGGCATCAACGAGGCGGGCGGCATGGGCAGCTGGATCGCCGCGGCGACGAGCTACTCGACGAACAACCGCATCATGGTGCCGTTCTACGTCTACTACTCGATGTTCGGTTTCCAGCGCATCGGCGACATGGCCTGGGCCGCCGGCGACATGCAGGCGCGCGGCTTCCTGCTCGGCGGCACCTCGGGGCGCACGACGCTCAACGGCGAGGGCTTGCAGCACGAGGACGGGCACAGCCACATCCTGGCCGGCACCATTCCCAACTGCGTCAGCTACGACCCGACCTTCGCCCACGAGGTCGGCGTGATCCTGCACCACGGCCTGAAGCGCATGGTCGAGAAGCAGGAGAACGTGTTCTTCTACATCACGCTGCTGAACGAGAACTATCCGATGCCGGGCCTGAAGACCGGCACCGAGGAGCAGATCCTCAAGGGCATGTACCTGCTGCAGGAAGGCGCCAAGAAGACGCCGCGCGTGAACCTGCTGGGCAGCGGCACGATCCTGCGCGAGAGCATGGCCGCCAAGGAGCTGCTCGAGAAGGAGTGGGGTGTGGCCGCCAACGTGTGGAGCTGTCCGAGCTTCAATGAGCTGGCGCGCGACGGCCAGGATTGCGAGCGCTGGAATCTGCTGCACCCGCAGGCCGAGCCGAAGGTCCCCTTCGTGTCGCACCAGCTCGAGAAGCACCACGGCCCGGTGATTGCGTCCACCGACTACATGAAGAACTACGCCGAGCAGATCCGTGCCTTCATCCCGAAGGGCCGGACCTACAAGGTGCTCGGCACCGACGGCTTCGGGCGCAGCGACTTCCGCAGCGAGCTGCGCAAGCACTTCGAGGTCAACCGCCACTACGTCGTCATCGCCGCGCTGAAGGCCCTGGCCGACGAAGGCACGTTGCCGTTCACCAAGGTCGGCGAGGCGATCCAGAAGTACGGCATCGACGCCAACAAGATCAACCCGCTGTACGCATAAGCAAGAAGCACGGAGACACACAACATGGCGTTGGTCGAAGTCAAGGTGCCGGACATCGGCGACTTCAGCGAAGTCGCGGTGATCGAGCTGCTCGTCAAGCCGGGCGACACGGTGGCCGCCGAGCAGAGCCTGATCACGGTCGAAAGCGACAAGGCGTCGATGGAGATCCCGTCCTCGACCGCCGGCGTGGTCAAGGAGCTCAAGGTCAAGCTCGGCGACAAGGTCAAGGAAGGATCGGTGGTGCTGCTGCTCGAGGCAACCGGTGCGGCGGCCGCGCCGGTGCCGGCGCCCGCGAAAGCCACCGCCGCGGCGCCCGCGCCCGTGGTGGTGTCACCGGCACCGGCACCGGCACCGGCGTCGGGAGGTGGCAGCGTCGACGTGCTGGTGCCAGACATCGGCGACTTCGACGCGGTCGCGGTGATCGAGGTCTTCGTCAAACCGGGCGACACGGTGAAGGTCGAGCAGAGCCTGATCACCGTCGAGTCGGACAAGGCGTCGATGGAGATCCCTTCGTCGCATGCCGGCGTGGTCAAGGAGGTCAAGGTCAAGGTCGGCGACAAGGTCAAGCAGGGTTCGCTGGTGCTGGTGCTCGAAGGCGGTGCCGCAGGCGGGGCCGCCGCAGCGGCGCCTGCTGCAGCACCTGCAGCGCCTGCACCGTCGACTGCGGTCGCGGCCCCGGCCGCCGCGATGCCGGCGCACGACCCCGGCGCGCCCAAGGGTGCGTTGCCCCATGCTTCGCCGTCGATCCGCCGTTTCGCGCGCGAACTGGGCGTGCCGCTGGCCGAGGTCAAAGGAACGGGCCCCAAGGGTCGCATCACGCAGGCTGACGTCGAGGGCTTCGTCAAGGGCGTGATGGCCGGCGACACCCAGACCGCGGCGCAGAAGGCCAAGGCACCGGCGTCCGCTGCCACCGGCGGTGGCATCCCCGGCCTGCTGGCCTGGCCGCAGGTCGACTTCACCAAGTTCGGCGCGGTCGAGCGCAAGGACCTGTCGCGCATCAAGAAGATCAGCGGTGCCAACCTGCACCGCAACTGGGTGCTGATTCCGCATGTCACCAACAACGACGAGGCGGACATCACTGAGCTCGAGGCCTTCCGCGTCCAGCTCAACAAGGAGAACGAGAAGAGCGGCGTCAAGCTGACGATGCTCGGCTTCGTGATCAAGGCCGTGGTCGCGGCGCTGAAGAAGTTCCCCGACTTCAATACCAGCCTGGACGGCGACCAGCTCGTCTACAAGCAGTACTTCCACATCGGCTTTGCGGCCGACACGCCCAACGGCCTGGTGGTGCCGGTGCTCAAGGACGCGGACAAGAAGGGCATCCTGCAGGTGAGCCAGGAGATGGGCGATCTGGCCAAGAAGGCGCGCGACGGCAAGCTCGGCCCGGCCGACATGAGCGGCGGCTGTTTCTCGATCTCGTCGCTCGGCGGCATCGGCGGCACGCACTTCACGCCGATCATCAACGCGCCCGAGGTGGCGATCCTCGGCCTGTCCAAGGGTTACCAGAAGCCGGTGTGGGACGGCAAGCAGTTCGTTCCGCGGCTGACGCTGCCGTTGTCGCTGTCCTACGACCATCGCGTGATCGACGGCGCGTCCGCGGCGCGATTCAACGCCTACCTCGGACAGGTGCTGGCCGACTTCCGCCGCGTGCTGCTCTAGGACCACGCCACGCCATGACGACCGTCTGCGTGGTGCGCAAGGGCGCGCAACTGGCGATTGCCGCCGACAGCCTGGTGACCTTCGGTGACACCCGGCTGCCACACGGCTACGAGGAGAACGACAAGCTGTTCAAGGTCGGCGACTCGTACTTCGGCATGTCGGGCACCACCGCGCACTTCCCCGTGCTGCGCAAGGCCCTGGCCGCACTGCCCAAGGCGGAGCTGCGCCTGGGCACGCGCGACGAGGTGTTCGACACGTTCTTGAAGCTGCACCCGAAGCTGAAGGAGCAGTTCTTCCTCAATCCGAAGGAAGAGGACGCCGACCCCTACGAGAGCAGCCAGTTCACGGTGCTGATCGCCAACCCGCGCGGCCTGTTCGGCGTCTACTCGTACCGTGAGGTGTTCGAGTTTCATCGCTTCTGGGCCATCGGCTCGGGCCGCGCGTTCGCGCTCGGCGCCATGCACGCGGCGTACTCGCGTGCGCGCAGCGCCGCCGAACTGGCGCGTATCGGCGCGGCCGCGGGCTGCGAATTCGACAAGAACTCGGCCGCACCGGTGCGGCTGCACACGATCAAACTGAAAAGGTGATGCGCATGGCCGCCATCGAAGTGAAAGTGCCCGACATCGGCGACTTCAAGGACGTCGCGGTGATCGAACTGCTGGTCAAGCCCGGCGACTCGGTCAAGGCCGAGCAATCGCTGGTCACGGTCGAGAGCGACAAGGCCTCGATGGAGATCCCGTCGTCGCATGCCGGCGTCGTGAAGGAGCTCAAGCTCAAGATCGGCGACAAGGTCAACCAAGGCTCGACGATCCTGTTGCTCGAGGCGGCGGCCGGCGCGGCTGCGCAGGCACCATCGTCCGCACCCGCGGCTCCGGCCCAGGCGCGTGCTGCGGCCGTCCCGGCACCGACCGCCGCGTCCTACGCCGGCGGTGCCGACCTCGAATGCGACATGCTCGTGCTCGGCGCCGGCCCCGGTGGTTACTCGGCGGCGTTCCGCTCGGCCGACCTCGGCATGAAGACGGTGCTGGTCGAGCGCTACTCGACGCTCGGCGGCGTGTGCCTGAATGTTGGCTGCATCCCGAGCAAGGCGCTGCTGCATGTGGCCGCGGTGATGGACGAGGCGAGCCACTTCGCCGACCTCGGCGTGAGCTACGGCAAGCCGAAGATCGACCTCGCCAAGCTGCTCGCGCACAAGAACAAGGTGGTCGGCAAGCTGACTGGCGGCTTGGCGGCGATGGCCAAGATGCGGAAAGTGACGGTGGTCACCGGACTCGGCGAGTTTGCCGACCCGCATCACCTGAAGGTGGTGCTCGCCGATGGCAAGACGCAGACCATCAAGTTCAGGAACGCGATCATCGCCGCCGGCTCCGAGGCCGTGAAGCTGCCCTTCCTGCCCAAGGACGACCCGCGCATCATGACCAGCACCGGCGCGCTCGAGCTGCGCCAGAAGCCCGAGAAGATGCTCGTCATCGGCGGCGGCATCATCGGCCTCGAGATGGGTACGGTGTATTCGACGCTCGGTGCACGCCTGGACGTGGTCGAGATGATGGACTCGCTGATGCTCGGCGCCGACCGCGACCTGGTGAAGATCTGGCAGAAGCTGAACGCCAAGCGCTTCGACAACGTCATGCTCAAGACCAAGACGGTGGGCGCCGAAGCCGAGAAGGACGGCATCCACGTCAAGTTCGAAGGCGAGGGCGCGCCCAAGGACCCGGTGCGCTACGACCTCGTGCTGCAGGCGGTGGGCCGCAGCCCCAATGGCAAGAAGATCGGCGCCGAGAAGGCGGGCGTGATCGTCGGCGAGCGCGGCTTCATCCCGGTGGACGTGCAGATGCGGACCAACGTTGCGCACATCTTCGCCATCGGCGACATCGTCGGCCAGCCGATGCTGGCGCACAAGGCGGTGCACGAGGGCCATGTGGCGGCCGAGGTGGCGAGCGGCGACAGCAAGTCGCAGTTCGACGCGCGCGTGATCCCGAGCGTCGCCTACACCGACCCCGAGGTGGCGTGGGTCGGCCTGACCGAGGATGACGCCAAGGCCAAAGGCATCAAGGTCAAGAAGGGCCTGTTCCCGTGGACGGCATCCGGCCGCGCCATCGCCAACGGCCGCGACGAGGGCGTCACCAAGCTGCTGTTCGACGAGGAAACGCACCGCATCGTCGGCGGCGGCATCGTCGGCACGCATGCCGGCGACCTGATCAGCGAGGTGGCGCTGGCCATCGAGATGGGCGCTGACGCAGTGGACATCGGCAAGACGATCCACCCGCACCCGACGCTCGGCGAGAGCGTCGGCATGGCGGCCGAGGTGGCGCACGGTTCGTGCACCGACCTGCCGCCGCAGCGGAAGTGATGTGAGCCCCCGGCCGGGCGTAACGCCCGGCCACCCCCCCAGAGGCCGGACGCTTGGGGCGGCCCGGCGCTGGCCTGCGCCTCGCTAACCGGCGCTCAGCGCGGCGCGGGTGCCTGTTGAATCAGGCGCTGCGCGCGCTGGTCGAGTTCGCTGCGCGGCGTGGTGTTCGGCGCGTCGTAGGCGAGCACCGGGCAGCGCGTCGGCGCGTCCTCGGCGGCGCTCCAGCCGGCGGGTGACTCGATGCCCGCCGTCTCCATGCGCGTCAGCCCCAGTTGCGTCGTCAGGCGCTGCGTCGCGGCCAGCGTGCGCGCCTGCGCGAGCAGCAGGTCGGCTTCGGCGTTGGCGTAGGCGCGGCGCGAGGTGAAGAGTTCGTTCTCGGCGTTCAGCAGGTCGAGCAGGCTGCGCTGGCCGATGTCGAACTGCTGGCGGTAGGCGTCGCGCGCCTTCTCGATCGCCAGCACGTTGCGGTCGAGCGCTTCGAGCTGTTCGATGTACTTGCGCGTGTCGTTGAACGCGATCGCGGCGATCTGGCGCGTGTCGCGGCAGGCCTTGTCGCGCAGGTCGGCGGCCTGGTTGACGGTGTCTGCCGCCTGGCGGATGCGCGCCTGGTCGCTGCCGCCGTTGTAGAGGTTCCAGTTCAGCACGACTTCGGCACTGGTGTCGCGCTTCTGGTCGGGCACGCCGTCGAAGTTGCGGCCGGCGCCGGCGCGCAGGCGGGCCTCGACCTTCGGCTGCCAGGCAGCACCTTCGCGGCCCTTGGTCGTTGCGCGCGCCGCGCGCAGGTTCTCGATCGCTGCGCTGACCGCGGGGCTGGCCTGTACCGCGACGTTCACGGCCTCGCCGGCGCTGGCCGGCAGGCCGGCGTTCGACGGCGCCGTCTTGGCCAGGCGCGCGGGCGGCAGTTCGCCGACGATGCGCGCGTAGCGCGCCGTCACGTCGTGCAGGTTGGCCGTTTCGGCGGTCAGGTTGCTCTCGGCCAGCGCCAGGCGCGCGTTGGCCTGTTCGAGGTCGACGCCGCGGCCGACGCCAGCGCGCACGCGGCTGCCGATCTGCGTCGCGGCGTAGCGGTGCTGCACGTAGTTGTCCTCGGCCAGTGCGACCAGCGCGCGCTGGCGCACCACGTCGTGGTGTGCGCGCACGGCCTCGAGCGCGGTGCTCTCGGTGGCGTCGAGAAACTCGAACCAGCGCGCACGCTGCTCGTGGCCGGCACGCTGGATGTCGCTGCGGATCACGTTGGCGTCCCACAGGATCTGCGACAGCGACAGCGCCGCGCCGCTGCGCGACAGGCTCTCGCCTTCGGGCGTGCGCGTCGTGATGCGGTCCTCGGTGCGACCGGCCGAGGCCTCGAGGTCGATCTTCGGCCGCAGGCCGCCGCGCGAAATGTCCACCGCGGCCGACGAGGCGCGCAACGCGTTCAGGCGCGCGCTGACCTCCGGGTTGGCGGCGATGGCCTTCTGCGCGGCGCTGCGCAGGGCGTCGGTACCGCCGGTGGTCTGTCCCTGCGCGCTGCAGGCGAGCAGGGCAGCGACAGCCAGGACCGACGCTCGGATCGAATACGACATCATGGGTGTGAGCACTTGTTTCGGCGGGCAGTGTAAGTGCGCCCTTCGCAAGGCGCTCGGCACATGACTCGAGGCCGCGGCAGTATTCCACGGGCAAGGCGGGCATCCCCCGCGATTAGGCACCGGGGCGCTGCAAATACGGCCCGGGCGGCCGATGAGGGTGGGAGCGGCTCGCGCGCGCGCGCTGCGCGTTCGTCCGTCTCCTCGCCTGCCGACCCGTGCGCCTGCCGTCGCCACCACCGCTGTTTGCCTGCCTGCTCGCCCTGCTGGTGTCGCTGCCCTGGGCGTTCGACGGCGCGCGCATGCAGCGCGCCGCCGAGCGCCTGGGGCCGCGCGCGGTGGCGGTGGTACCGCCGCTGCAGGCGCTGATCGCGCAGTCGGCGGGCCTGGACGAGGACGCGCAGCTGGCCGCGGTCAACGGCTTCTTCAACCGCCGCATCGTGTTCCGCGACGATGTGCAGGTCTGGGGCGAGGCTGACCATTGGGCCAGCCCGCTCGAGGCGCTCGACAAGGGTTATGGCGACTGCGAGGACTACGCGATCGCCAAGTACTTCAGCCTGCTGGCGATGGGCACGCCGGTGCAGCGCCTGCGCCTGGTGTACGTGCGCGCGCAGATCGGCGGTGGCAGCCAGGCGCACATGGTGCTCGCCTACTACGCGCAGCCCGGCGCCGAGCCGCTGATTCTGGACAACCTGGCCACCAGCGTGCGACCGGCCTCGCGCCGGCCCGACCTGACGCCGGTGTTCAGCTTCAACAGCGAAGGCCTGTGGCAGGGGGTGGGCTCGCAGAGCGCGGGCGACGCGCAGGCCCGCCTGTCGCGCTGGCGCGAGGTGTTGGCTAAGGCGCAGGCCGAAGGATTCTTCTGACCATGATTTCGACGACGCAAGGTATGGTGATGCCATGACTCTGATGCGACAGATCGGCTGGCTGCTGGCCGCCGTGCTGCTGCTGGCCTTGGCCGGCGCGGTGGGCGTGAACCTGCACGCCGCGCGCGACACGCTGCAAACGCAGCTGCGCGTGAAGAACAGCGACAACGCCCAGAGCCTCGCGCTCGCGCTGTCGCAGCAGCGTGGCGATGCGGCGCTGATGGAGCTGCTGCTGGCGGCGCAGTTCGACACCGGCTTCTACCGCCAGGTGCGCCTGCTGAGCGCCGACGGCGGCGTGGCCTTCGAGCGCAACGGCACCGCCAAACCGAGCGAGGCCCCAGCCTGGTTCGCGAGCTTGCTGCCGATCGAGTCGACCCCCGGCGTGGCGCAGGTCAGCGACGGCTGGCGTGCACTTGGCCGTGTCGAGGTGGTGAGCCAAGTGGCCTATGCGCACGACGAGCTGTGGCGCGGCAGCTCGCGCTCAGCCCTGCTGCTGCTGGCGCTCGGCGTGCTGGCCCTGCTGCTGGCCGCCGCCGGCGTGCAACGCATCCGGCGCCCGCTCGACGCCACGGTCGAACAGGCCAACGCGCTGGTCGAGGGGCGCTACCTGATCGTCGACGAGCCCAAGGTGCCCGAGCTGCAGCGCGTGGCGCGGGCCATGAACGGCATGGTCGAGCGCGTGCGGCGCCTGTTCGAGGCCCAGGCCGCGCAGGTGGAGCAACTGCGTCGCGAAGCGCACGAGGACGCCGTCACCGGCCTGCCGCACCGCGCGCACTTCGTGCAGCGCCTCGCGGCCCTGCTCGGCGACGAGGGCGGCACGGCCGCCGGCAGCCTGCTGCTGGTGCGCGTGGCCGACCTGGCGGACATCAACCGCAAGCTGGGTCACCGCGCCACCGACCAGCTGCTGCACGCGCTGGCCGACGTGCTGCGCCGCTGGCCGGCCGACGCGGTGCTGGCGGGGCGATTGAACGGCTCGGACTTCGCGCTCGCCTTGCCGGGTCGCGCGGTCGCCGCGCAGGCGGCACCGGCCCTGGCGCGGTCCCTGCGCGAAGCGATGGCCACGATCGATCCCGCGCTCAGGGCGCATGTGGGCGCGGTCGACTGGGCGTCGTCCGGCACGGCCGGCCCGTTGCTGGCGCGTGCCGACCTCGCGCTCGCGCGGGCCGAAGGCGGCGTGGCGTTCGCGGTCCACGTCGAACAGGCTGGCGATGCCGATGCGACCGCAGCCGGCGAAGAGCGCTGGCGCCGCAGCCTGCACGAGGCGCTGCAAGGCCGGCGCGCGCGCCTGGTCGAGTACCCGGTGTTGTCGCGCGACGGCAGCCTGTCGCACCTCGAATGCCCGCTGCGTGTGCAGCTCGACGCAGACGGTGCATACGAGGCCGCGGCACGCTGGCTGCCGCTGGCCGCGCGCAGCCGCCTGCTTCCGGCGTTGGATCTGGTGGCAGTGCGCCTGGCGCTGCTGCAGATCGCGGCCGACGGGCAGGCGCGCGCCGTGAACCTGGCCCTGGCGTCGGTGGCCGACGGCGGCTTCGCAGCCCAGCTGCGCGCGGTGCTCGAAGCCGACACCCAGGCGGCGGCCCGGCTGTGGCTGGAGGTCGGCGAGGGCGCGGCCTCGGGCCAGCGCGAGCTGCTGCAGGCCTTCGCGGCGCTGGTGCGGCCGCTGGGCGTGCGCTTCGGCCTCGAGCATGCCGGCCACGAGCTGTACCGCGCACCGCGTCTGTACGAGCTGGGCCTGGACTACGTGAAGCTCGACGCCGCGCTGGTGCGCGGCGCGGCCAGCGACGAGGCGGTGCGGCGCTTCGTGTCCGGCAGCGTGGCGCTGCTGCACGCGCTGCCGGTGCTGGTGTGCGCCGAAGGCGTGGACGACGCGGCCGACGCGCAGGCCCTATGGGACTGCGGCGTCGACGCGATCACCGGGCCGTGGGCGAGCGCACAGGCAGCACGCTGAGGGCGCGCTGAGCGCGCCGCTTGTGTTCAGCTGCCGGCCGGCACGTCGGTCAGCAGCTTGCCGCGGTTGATCAGCTCGCTGATGATCTGCGCGTCGGTGGCGCTGCCGGACAGGCCGAGCGACGCGCGGATGTCGACACCGGTCAGCACGATGCGCTGATCCTCCGAGCCGGAGGCGTAGGTGCCGCCGGTGAAGCTGCCCGAGGAGCTGATGCGGATCGTCGTGTTGCCGCCGCTGACGCTGAAGTCCAGGTAGCGGTCGAGCGTCGCACTGCTCGTCTCGCCCTGCAGCAGGTCGCGCAGGTCGAGGATGTCGCCGCCGGCACCCGGGGTCGCCGCGTCGAAGTCGGCCACCGTGTCGATCGCGGGGCTGCCGCCCGTGCCGCGGTCGGCGAGGCGCCACTCGAAGGTGTCGGCGCCCAGGCCGCCGGCGAGCGCATCGTTGCCCGCACCGCCGGCCAGGCGGTCGTTACCGTCGCCGCCCGACAGGTTGTCGGCACCGGCATTGCCTTGCAGCACGTCGTTGCCGCCCATGCCGACCAGGATGTCGTCGCCGTCGCGGCCCACGATGTAGTCGGCTTGTGCGGTGCCCGTGAGCGTTTCGCTCGACGCCGTGCCGATGATCGTGTTGGCGCGGTCCACCGTGACGGTGACGCTGGACGAGGTGGTGTCGCCGTCGTCGTCGGCCACGATGTAGGCCATGGTCTCGACGAAGGCGGTGGGGACCGCGTCGGGGGCGGAATAGCGGTAGCTGCCGTCGTCCATGTCGACCGCGAAGCTGCCACCGCTCGAAGTGGTCACCGTCAGCGTGCTGGTGCTGGCGTCGAAGCTGCCGTTGTTCGGCCCGCCGCTGGCCGTCACGCTGTTGGCGCCCGCATCGAAGGTGTAGGTGGTGCTTCCGATCGTCAGCGACACGACCATGCCGCCGCCGTCGCCGCCCATGATGCCGTCGGTGGCAAAGTTTGAGCCGCCGGAAAGCGCGCCTGCTGGCGGCGTCTGGATCGTGCCGGCCAGTACGCTGTCGAGATCGTCGAAGGCGGCGACGACGACCGCGTTGGTGTTCTCGTTGCTCTGGCCGTTGAAGGCGATCGGGTTCATCGGCGTCTGGCTGACGCCGGTGCCCATGCCGATGGCGAACGAGCGGATCAGGTTGGCGTTCAGGAAGTTCTGCCACGCCGCCTCCTCGGCCGCGCCGATGTCGTCGCCGAAGGTCGGTGCGCCGTCCGAGAAGAAGTACGAGACGTTCTGCGCGGCGCTCAGGCGGCCGGTGGTGGTGTCAAAGGCGGTTTGCGCCGCGGCGATCGCGTCGTCGTAGTCGGTGGCCCCGATGGCCGACAGCGTGGCCAGAAGTGCCTTGGCGTCGGCGATCGACATCCAGCTCGCGCCGCGGACCGTGGCGGTGTCGGAGAAGGTCACCAGGCGCACGGCCACCGCGCCGAACTCGTCGTAGCGGTCGAGCAGGGTGTTGATCGACTGGATCGCCGCCTGCAGACGCGTCAGTCCCGGGATGCCCGAGGCATTGTTCATGCTGCCCGACAGGTCGAGCACGATCATCAGGTTGGTGTCGGTGCCGGCCATGAAGTTGGTGATCGGCGCCACCGTGCCCGGCGCGTCGTCCTCGACGTCGATCGTCAGCGTGCCGCTGCCGGTATTGACGCCGTCGCTGGCGGACACGCCGAAGCTGATCGACAGCACGTCCTCGGCACCGGCGACCGGATGATCGATCGGCCCCAGCAGGTTGAAGGTGTAGCTGCCGGCGGTGTTGATGGTCAGCGTGGCGACGGTCTGGCCGCCGGCCGTGCCGGTGAGCGTGTCGGTGCCCGCGCCGCTCCAGGTGATCGCCACGCCGCCCGACGTCAGCGCCGTGGTCGGTGCGTTGAGCGTCACCGAGCTGATGCTGTCGGCCACACCGTCCACCGCATCGGTGATCGACATCGTGCCGCTGACCGTGGCCGCGTTGGTGGTGTCCACCGTGCCCGTGCTGTCGGCCAGGCCGCCGGCCAGGCCCTCTTCGGACACGCTGGCGCTGGTCGACACCACGTCGGGCGCCAGGTTGCCGGCGGCCACCAGGGTGACCGTCAGCGCCTGCGTTGCCGTGGACGTGCTGACCGCACTGCCGCCCACCACTTCCTGCGCGCTCGACACGGCGTTGACCGTGAAGCTGCCGGTGTAGGTGGTCGGCGGGTCGATGCGGATCGCCGACAGGTTCCAGTTGCTGCCGCCGACGGCCGCCGAGGGGTTGTCCTCGTCGAAGACGATGACCTGGGTGTTGCCCGCGCTGACGGTGAAGACACGGCCGTCGTCGGCTGCACCGTCATTGTTGGCGTCGACGAACACGCGCGTGCCCACCGGCGCGCTGCCGAGGTCGAGCGTGATGCGGTGGCGCTCGGAGTTGTCCGCGCTGTCGCCGTAGGTCGCCGACAGCACCGGCAACAGCACGCCCTGGCCCTGCACTGCGCTGCCACCGCGCTGCTGGTAGTAGCCGGCCACCGACATCGCGGCGTTGGTGCCGGTGCCGGTGTCGGTCAGCGAAACGAAGGAACCCACCGTGTTGGGCGCTGCGACCAGCGGCGCGTTGCTCGCATACAGGTTGTAGGTCGCCGTGCTCAGCGGCACTCCATTGAGAAGTACGTCCACGAGGCCGGCCGAACCGCCTGCGTTGTAGGTGATCAATTCCAGCGAGTAGAAGCCGGACACCTGCGGCACGAACGTGGTTCCGCTGATGGTCTCGATGTCGCTGTTGCTGCCGTCCGAGGCGTGGCCGACGACGCGTTGGCCGCCGAGCTCGATCGTCAGCGTGTCGGCGTACGTGCCGGTGAAGTTGTACGCCTGGCCCGCCTGCAGGTAGATGTAGCCCGACACGCGGTAGGCGTCGTCGCTGCCCAGGCCACCCATGGTGAGGCTGCTGACCGAGGTGATGTTGTCCGTCGCCGCAATCGAGTCGGCCTCCACGGCCGGCTCGATGTTGGCGAGCGTCTGCGCCCCCGAGCTGTTCAAGTTGTCCAGGTCGTTGTGGCGCGTGCGGGTCAGGCCGGTCGACGCCGGCAGGGTCGCCGCCGCCGCGCTGATCGTCGTCGCGTCCGCCACCGGCGTCACGTCGATGCGCATCGTCGCCGCCGCGCTGGTGTTGACGCCGTCGCTGGCGGTGTAGCCGAATCGCGCGTAGTCGGCCTGCATGTTGCCGACACCGCCGCCGTAGCCGTCGGTGCCCGACTCGTTGGCGTCTGGCACGAAGCGCAGGTTGCCGGCCGCGATGCTGGCCTGGCCGATGCTCTGGCCGACCGTGGCGGCGACCCAGCTCGTGCCGTTGAAGAACTGCAGCGTGCCGTCGGCCGGCAGCGAGGTGATCTGGATCGACTGGCTGGGCAGCGCGCTGTCGTCGCTGACCGCGAAGTCGGCCCAGGCGAAGACACGCGTCGTGTCCTCGGTCGCCGTGACCGCGGCGCTGCCGACGGTCGGCACCTCGTTGACGTTGGTCACCGTGACGCTGATCGTCTGCAGGTCGGTGCCACCGGCGCCGTCGGACACCTGCACCTGCACCACGTAGACGTTGTCGCCGTTGGCGTCGGTCGGTGCTTCGAAGTCGGGGGGGCTGGCGAAGGCCAGCGCCCCTGTCGACGCGTCGATCGTGAAGCGCGCCGCGTCAGCGCCGCCGACGATCGAGTACGACAGGGTTTGACCGGCGTCGATGTCGGTAGCGACGACGGTGGTCACCGCCGTGCTGTTCTCGGCAATGCTGACGGCCGCGGTGATACCGCCGCCGTTGCTGGTGATCATGGGCAGGTCGTTGGTGCCGGTCACCGTGATCGTCACGGTGGCCGGCGCGCTGATCGCGCCGCTGTTGTCGGTGGCCGTGTAGGTGAACGTCACCTGGCGCGTGGCGCCCGGTGCGAGGCTGTCGAAGTCGGTACCGGGCGTGAAGGTGTAGGCGCCGCTGCTGTTGAAGCTGAGCGCGCCGTTGCCGGCGCCGACGCCGGAGACCAGCGCGTAGCTGGCGATCGTGCCGTCGACGTCGGTGGCCGCCGGCACGCTGGCGTTGAGCACCACGTTCTCGGTGGTGCCCGCGCTGGCGTTGCTGGCCACCGGGCCGTCGTTGCTGCCGGTGACGGTGATGGTCACGGTGGCCGGTGCGCTGACGGCGCCGTTGTTGTCGGTGGCGGTGTAGGTGAACGTGACCTGGCGCGTGGCGCCCACGGCCAGGTTGTCGAAGTCCGTGCCGGGGTTGAAGACGTAGCTGCCGTCGGGATTGAAGCTCAGCGAGCCGTTGCCGGCGCCGACGCCCGTGGCGAGCGCGTAGCTGACGATCGTGCCGTCCACGTCGGTGGCGGCCGGCACGCTGGCGTTGAGCACCGTGTTCTCGCCGGTGCCGGCGCTGGCGTTGCTGGCCACCGGGCCGTCGTTGGTGCCCGTGACGTTGATGACCACCGTCGTGGTTGAGCCGTCGTTGAGTGCGACGGTGAAGGTCTCGGTGTCGACTTGGCCGTCGGCCAGTGCCTGGGCCGCGGCACCGAGCGTGTAGGTCCACGCGCCGGCCGCGTTGAGCACCAGCGAGCCGTAGGTGCCGGTTTGCGTGCCCGCCACGAAGGCCAGGCCGGGGTTGTCGACATCGGTGGCCGTCAGCGTGCCGTTCGCCGTCGGCGAACTGTCCTCGGTCACCGCGCCGGTACCCGTCGAGATCACCGGCAGGTCGTCCGTGCCGGTCACCGTGATGGTGACGGTGGCCGGCGCGCTCACCGCACCGTTGTTGTCGGTGGCGGTGTAGGTGAAGCTGACCTGGCGCGTGGCGCCGGCAGCCAGGCTGTCGAAGTCCGCACCGGGGTTGAAGATGTAGCTGCCGTCGGCGTTGAAGGTCAACGACCCGTTGCCCGCACCCAGGCCACCGACCAGCGCGTAGCTGGCGATCGTGCCGTCGACATCGGTGGCGGCCGGCACGCTGGCGTTGAGCACCGTGTTCTCGCCGGTGCCCGCGCTGGCATTGCTGGCCACCGGGCCGTCGTTGGTGCCGGTGACGGTGATGGTGACCGTCGCGGGGGCGCTCACGGCGCCGTCGTTGTCGGTGGCGGTATAGGTGAAGGTCACCTGCCGGGTGGCGCCCGCCGCAAGGTTGTCGAAGTCGGTGCCGGGGGTGAAGGTGTAGGCCCCCGTGCTGCCGAAGCTGAGCGATCCATTGCCGGCGCCGACGCCCGTGACCAGGGTGTAGCTGGCGATCGTGCCGTCGACGTCGGCCGCCGCGGGCACGCTGGTGCTGAGCACCGTGTTTTCGCTGGTGCCGGCGCTGGCGTTGCTGGCGATGGGGCCGTCGTTGCTGCCGGTGACCGTGATCGTGACCGTGGCCGGGGCGCTGATGGCGCCGCCGTCATCGGTCGCGGTGTACGTGAACGTGACTTGGCGGGTGGCACCGACGGCCAGGCTGTCGAAGTCGGTGCCCGGCGTGAAGACGTAGCTGCCGTCCGGGTTGAACAGCAGGCTGCCGTTGCCGGCGCCCACGCTCGCGACGAGCGCGTAGCCCACGATCGTGCCGTCGACGTCGGTGGCGGCGGGCACGCTCGCGCTGAGCACCGTGTTCTCGCCCGTGCCCGCGCTGGCGTCGCCTGCGACCGGCAGGTCGTTGACCGCGGTGACGCTGACGAAGACCGTGGCGGTCGACGTGCCGCCCTGGCCGTCGCTGACGGTGTAGTTGATCGTCGTCGGCCCATTGAAGTTGGCGGCGGGCGTGAAGCTCAGCGTCTGGTCCGGATTGATGGTGACCACGCCGTTCGGCGAGCTGGCGGCAGTGACCGTCAGCGGGTCACCGTCGATGTCGATGTCGTTCGGCAGCACGGCGATCGGTGCCGACGTGCCCGAGTCCTCGGCGACGGTCAGCGCAGGCGCCAGCGCCGTGCCGTCGTTGACCGCCACCGGGCCGTCGTTCGTGCCATTGACGGTGACGATGATCGTGCGCGTCGTGCCGTCGGCCGTGGTGACGGTGAAGCTATCGGTGACGCTGGCGCCCGCCGGCAGCGACTGCACGTTCGCGGCCGCGTTGTTCAGCGCGTAGCTCCACACGCCAGCGGCGTTGATGCTGAAGCTGCCGTAGGTGCCGACGCTGCCCGACTGGGCGACGAAACCCGACTGGCCGGCATCGGCGTCAACGACCGTCAGCGTGCCGGTCGACGTGAGACTGCCGTCCTCGGTGACCGAGCCGGCCAGCGGGCCGGTGATCGTCGGCGCGTCGTTGGTGCCGGTGACGGTGAAGGTGATCGTCGCGGACGAGGTCGCGCCGGCCGCATCACGCATCGTGTAGGTGAACGACTCGGTGACCACCTGGCTGGCTGTCAGTGCGTCGGCCGCCGGGCGGTCGGCGCTGTAGCTGTAGCTGCCGTCGGCGTTGAGCGTGAGCGTGCCGTAGGTGCCGGCGAGGGCGTTGCCGACCGTGCCGGTCGTGGCACCGAAGGCCACGGCCGAGACGGCCATGCTGTCGCCGCTGTCGACATCGCTGTCGTTGGCGAGCACGCCGGCGGCGGCGGTGGTCGTCAGCGTCGCGTTCTCGGTGGCCGCGCCGGTGTCGGCGACGGCGGTGGGGCCGTCGTTGGTGCCGGTGACGGTGATGACCAGGTTCGCGGTCGAACTCGCACCTTGCACGTCGGTGGCGGTGAACGGAATCGTCAGGACGGTCGACTGACCGACACCGAGCGACTGGTAAGGCGCGACCGATGGGTCGAAGCTGTACGTGCCGTCGGCGTTGAAGGTGAGACCGGCCGGTGCGGCGCCCGTGAGGGCGTAGCTGAGCACGGCGCCCGAGTCGATATCGGTCGCAGTAACCGAGCCGTTGACGACGGAGGCGTCCTCGGCGACCGAAAAGCTCGAGCCGATGGCCACGGGCCCGTCGTTGGTGCCATTGACGGTGATGACGACGCTGCGCGTCGTGCCGTCGGCCGTGGTAACCGTGAAGCTGTCGGTGACGGTGGCGCCAGCCGGCAACGACTGCACGTTGGCCGCGGCGTTGTTGAGCGTGTAGGTCCAGGCGCCCGCAGCGTCGATGCTGAAGCTGCCGTAGATGCCGGCGCTGCCCGACTGGACGACGAACGCGGACTGGCCCGCGTCAGGATCGCTGACCGACAGGGTGCCGCTCGCGGAGAGCGTCGAGTCTTCGGTCACCGTGCCCGCCAGCGGTCCGGTGATCGACGGGACGTCGTTGGTGCCGGTGATGGTGAAGGTGATCGTCGCGGACGAGGTCGCGCCAGCCGCATCACGCATCGTGTAGGTGAACGACTCGGTGACGACCGTGCCGGCCGTCAACGCTTCAGCCGCAGGCCGGTCGGCGCTGTAGCTGTAGCTGCCGTCAGCATTCAGCGTCAAGGTGCCGTAGGTGCCGGCGAGCGCCGAGCCGACCGTGCCGGTCGTCGCACCGAACGAGACCGCCGAGACGGCTTGCGTGTCGCCTGAATCCACGTCGGTGTCGTTCGAGAGCACACCGCCCGCGGCGTTCACCGTCAGCGTGGCGTTCTCGCTGACCGAGCCCGCATCGGCGACTGCCGTCGGCCCGTCGTTGGTGCCGGTGACGGTGATGACCAGGTTGGCGCTGGAACTGACGCCCTGTGCGTCGGTGGCCGTGAACGGGATCGTCAGCACGGTCGACTGACCGACGCCGAGCGATTGGTAGGGTGCGGCCGACGCGTCGAAGCTGTACGTGCCGTCGGCGTTGAACGTCAGGCCGGCCGGTGCGGCGCCGGTGAGCGCGTAGCTCAGCACGGCGCCCGTGTCCACATCAGTGGCCGTCACCGCACCGTTGACCACCGCGGCGTCCTCGGCGACAGAGAAGCTCGAGCCGACCGCCACCGGGCCGTCGTTGGTGCCGTTGACGGCGACGATGATCGTGCGCGTCGTCCCGTCGGCTGTCGTGACCGTGAAGCTGTCGGTGACCGAGGCACCTGCCGGCAGCGACTGCACGTTCGCCGCCGCATTGTTGAGCGTGTAGCTCCAGGCCCCGGCCACATCGATGCTGAAGCTGCCGTACGTACCGACTGCGCCGGACTGGGCCACGAAGCTCGACTGGCCGGCATCGGTATCGACGATCGTCAGCGTGCCGCCCGTGGTCAGCGCGCTGTCTTCGGTGACGGCACCGGCCAGCGGCCCGGTGATCGTCGGCACGTCGTTGGTGCCGGTGACCGTGAACGTGATCGTCGCCGTCGACGTGGCACCCGACGCATCTTGCATCGTGTAGCTGAACGACTCCGTGACGATCTGACCAGCGCCAAGCGCGTCGGCCGCCGGCCGGTTCGCGGCGTACGAGTAGGAACCGTCGGCGTTGAGCGTCAACGTGCCATACGTTCCGTCCAATGCAGCGCCCACGGCACCCGCGCTGGCGCCGAACGACACGGCGGAAACGGTCTGGGTGTCGCCCGTGTCGATGTCGGTGTCGTTGGCCAGCACGCCGCTGGCCGCGTCGACAGTCAACGTGGCGTTCTCGGCGACGGCACCCGTGTCGCCGGCGGCCACCGGGCCGTCGTTGGTGCCGGTGACGGTGATGACCAGGTTCGCGCTGGAGCTGGCGCCCTGCGCGTCGGCGGCCGTGAACGGGATCGTCAGCACGGTCGACTGACCGACGCCGAGCGATTGGTAGGGTGCGGCCGACGCGTCGAAGCTGTACGTGCCGTCGGCGTTGAAGGTGAGGCCGGCCGGTGCGGCGCCCGCGAGGGCATAGCTGAGGACGGCACCGGTGTCCACGTCGGTCGCTGTGACCACGCCGTTGACCACGGCGGCGTCTTCCGCCACCGAGAAGCTCGAGCCGACCGCCACCGGGCCGTCGTTGGTGCCGTTGATGGTGATGACGACGCTGCGCGTCGTGCCATCGGCCGTGGTGACGGTGAAGCTGTCGGTGACGCTCGCGCCGGCGAACAGCGACTGCACGTTCGCCGCGGCGTTGTCCAGCGTGTAGGTCCAGGCGCCCGCAGCGTCGATGCTGAAGCTGCCGTAAGTGCCCGTGGTGCCGGACTGGACGAGCCAGGTCGACTGGCCCGCATCGGGGTCGACAATCGTCAGCGTGCCGGTCGAAGTGAGCGTCGTATCCTCTGTCGCCGAGCCGGCGAGCGGGCCGGTGATCGTCGGCGCGTCGTTCGTGCCGGTCACCGTGAAGGTGAGGTTCGCGGTCGATGTGGCACCGGCCGCATCGCGCATCGTGTAGGTGAACGACTCTGTGACGAGCTGCCCCGCCGCCAGCGCATCGGCGGCTGGTGTGTTGGCCGTGTAGCTATACGAACCATCGGCGTTGAGCGTGAGCGTGCCGTAGGTGCCGGCGAGCGCCGAGCCGACGACGCCCGTGGTGGCACCGAAGGCCACGGCCGAGACGGCCTGGGTGTCGCCCGCGTCGACATCGGTGTCGTTCGCCAGCACGCCTGCGGCCGCACCGACCGTGAGCGTGGCGTCTTCGTTCACAGAGCCCGCATCGGCGACGGCCACCGGGCCGTCGTTCGTGCCGGTGACGGTGACGACCAGGTTCGCGGTCGAACTTGCGCCTTGGGCATCCGTGGCCGTGAACGGGATCGTCAGGACGGTCGACTGGCCGACGCCGAGCGACTGGTAGGCCGCGGCCGACGGGTCGAAGCTGTACGTGCCGTCGGCGTTGAAGGTGAGACCGGCCGGTGCGGCGCCCGTGAGGGCGTAGCTGAGCACGGCGCCCGAGTCGATGTCGGTCGCAGTAACCGAGCCGTTGACGACGGAGGCGTCCTCGGCGACCGAAAAGCTCGAGCCGATGGCCACGGGCCCGTCGTTGGTGCCGTTGACGGTGATGACGATGGTGCGCGTCGTGCCGTCGGCTGTCGTGATGGTGAAGGTGTCGGTGACGGTGGCGCCAGCCGGCAACGACTGCACGTTGGCCGCGGCGTTGTTGAGCGTGTAGGTCCAGGCGCCCGCAGCGTCGATGCTGAAACTGCCGTAGATGCCGGCGCTGCCCGACTGGACGACGAACGCGGACTGGCCTGCGTCGGGATCCGTCACGACCAGCGTGCCGGTCGAGGTCAGCGTGGTGTCTTCGGTGGCGGCACCGGTCAGCGGCCCGGTGACGGTCGGCACGTCGTTCGTGCCGGTGACCGTGAAGGTGACTGTCGCGGTGGACGTCGCTCCTGCGGCGTCGCGCATCGTGTAGGTGAACGACTCGGTGACGACCTGGCCGGCCGTCAACGCTTCAGCCGCAGGCCGGTCGGCGCTGTAGCTGTAGCTGCCGTCGGCGTTGAGCGTGAGCGTGCCGTAGCTGCCGGCGAGGGCGCTGCCCACCGTGCCGGTCGTGGCACCGAAGGCCACGGCCGACACGGCCATGCTGTCGCCGCTGTCGACATCGCTGTCGTTGGCCAGCACGCCCGTCGCGGCCGTGGCCGTCAGCGTCGCGTTCTCGACGACCGCGCCGGAGTCCGCGGCCGCGACCGGCCCGTCGTTCGTGCCGGTGACCGTGATGACGAGGTCCGCGACCGAGCTCGCGCCCTGGTCGTCGGTGGCGCGGAAGGGCACGGTGATGACCGTCGACTGGCCGACGCCGAGCGACTGGTAGGCCGCGACCGACGGGTCGAAGCTGTAGCTGCCGTCGGCGTTGAAGGTGAGGCCGGCCGGTGCGGCGCCGGTGAGGGCGTAGCTGAGCGTCGCACCCGCATCCACGTCGGTGGCCGTGACCGAGCCGTTGACCACGGCGGCGTCTTCGGCCACCGAGAAGCCCGACCCGACCGCGACGGGTCCGTCGTTCGTGCCCGAGATCGTCACGGCGACCGCATGCGTCGTTCCATCGACGCTGCGCACCGTGAAGGTCTCGGTGCGCGTCTGCCCCGCGCCGAGGTACTGCACGTCGGCATTGGCGACGTCGTAGGTCCAGACGCCGTTGGCCGCGATCGTCATCGTCCCGAGGGCCGTGCCGACCGGCGTGCCGGCGCCGGCGACGAACGCGGCTTCGCCGGCGTCGACGTCGCTCACCGTCAGCGTGCCGCTGTCGCTCAGACGCGCTGCGACGACGTTCAGGTCTTCGGTCACCGCGCCGGCGTCGTCGCCACCGATCCCGGCCGGGTCGTTGACCGGGTTGACGGTGACGGCAACGGTCGCGGTCGACGTGCCGCCTTGGCCGTCGGAGACCGTGTACGTGAACGAGGCCGGACCGTGGTAGTCCGGGTTCGGCGTGAACACGACGTTGCTGCCGACGATCGCGACCGTGCCCTGCACGGCACCCTGCACCGAGATCACGCTCAGCGGGTCGAGTTCGATGTCGCTGTCGTTGGCGAGCAGGTCCGCCAGCGGAATCGAGATCGGCTGGTCTTCGTTGGTCGTGACGCTGTCGGCGGCCGCCACCGGCGCGTCGTTGACCGGCGTGACGTCCAGCGTCACGGTGTTCGGCGTCGCGTCGAAGCCGCCCGCGTTGTCCTGCACGCTGAACGTGAAGCTCGCGTAGGCGCTGCCGTTGGCGTTCGGCGCGGGCGTGAAGACGAGGTCACCCAGGCTGCCGACCGGGATCACCTGGCCGGCCGCGACGGGCAGGCCGTTCAAGTTCAGGCTGCCGGCGCCCGGCAGCGTGTCGATGCGTACCGCGGCCAGGGTCTGGCCGGCGTCGGCATCGGCGAAGCCGAAGTCGGCCGGCGCGAACGCACGCGAGCCGTCCTCGGCGAGCGTGAGCGTCACGTCGCTGCCGGTCGGCGCGGTATTGGTGCCGACGTTGACCGTCAGCGTCGCCGAGCTCGTGGCGCCGGACGGGTCGCGGATGGTGTAGTTGACGAGCACCGGGCCGGTCACGTTGAGCGCCGGATCGAAGGCGAGCGTGCCGTCCGGGTTGATCGACACCGTGCCGAGCGCCGGGTTGGCGAGCGCGGCCGACACGACCGTCAACGCATCACCGTCGACATCGCCGTCGTTGGCCAGCACCGCGATGCTCGCCAGCGGGGTGTTGATCGCGGTCGAGGCGCTGTCGTCGGCTGCGACCGGTGCGTCGTTGACCGCGCTGACGCTGATCGACTGGCTGACCGAGGGCGAGCTCGCGCCTTCGTTGTCGGTGGCCATAAAGCCGATCGACGTGCTGCCGTTCCAGTGGGCGGCCGGCACGAAGCTCAGCGTCGCGCTGCCGGCACTGGCCGGAATCACCGCGCCGAGTCCGACCGGTGCGCCGCCGTACAGCAGCGTGCCGTTGGCCGGCACGGTGGTGATCGTGAAGCTCGCGACGTTGCCGTCGGCATCGCTGCCGCCCAGCGTGAGCGGGATGCCCGCGGCATCTTCGGCGCCGCTCGCCGGCGTGACGGTCGCGACCGGCGCCTCGTTGCTGCCGTTCACCGTCACGGTGACCTGCTGCACGGTGCCGTCGGCGGTCGTGACGTTGAAGGTCTCGGTCGGCTGCTGGCTGCTCGTGAGCGCCTGCACGTTCGCGTCGCCGTTGCGCAGCGTGTAGGTCCACTGGCCGGCGACGTCGATGCTGAAGTTGCCGTAGGTGCCGCTGACGCTCGCGGCGGTGAAGGCGGCCGAGCTGTCGACATCGGTCGCGCTCAGGCTGCCGGTCGCGAGCAGCGTGCCGTCTTCGGTGACGCTGCCGGCGGCGACGCCGGTGACCACCGCGGCGTCGTTGACGCCGGTGATCGTGATGACCAGGTTGGCGCTCGAACTCGCGCCGTGCTGGTCGGTGACGGTGTAGGGCACCGTCAGCACCTGCACCTGGCCCGCGGCAAGCGACTGGTAGGCCGCGTTCGAGGCATCGAAGCTGTAGCTGCCGTCGGCGTTGAACGCCAGGCCTGCCGGCGCCGCGCCGTCGAGCGCGAAGCCCAGCACGGCATTGGCATCGACATCGCTGGCGGCGACGTTGCCGTTGACGATGGCGGCGTCTTCGGTCACCGCAAAGCTGGCGGCGGCGGCCACCGGCGCGTCGTTCGTGCCGGTGACGGTGACGACCAGGCTGGCGCTGGAACTGGCGCCGGCCTCGTCGGTCACGGTGTAGGGGATCGTCAGGACCTGCGACTGGCCGACGCCGAGCGACTGGTAGGCCGCGGCCGACGGGTCGAAGCTGTAGCTTCCGTCGCTGTTGAACACCAGACCGGCAGGCGCCGCGCCGTCGAGCGCGAAGCTGAGCACCGTGCCGGCGTCGGCGTCGGTGGCGACGACCGCGCCACTGACGATGGCGGCGTCTTCGGCGACCGTGAAGGCGGCGGCCTGCGCCACCGGGGCGTCGTTGACCGCGCCGACCGTGATGTTGACGTTGGCCGTGCTGATGGCGCCAAAGCCGTCCGTCACCATGTAGGTGAAGCTTGCCGGGCCGCTGTAGTTGGGCGCGGGCGTGAACACCACGTCGCCGCCCACCAGGGCCACCGTGCCGTTGACGGGGCTGTACACGGCCACCACGGTCAGCGGATGGCCGTCGACGTCGGTGTCGTTGGCGATCAGCGTGGCCTGCGCAATGGTCAGCGGCGTGTCTTCAGCGGTGGCCAGCGCGTCGTCCGCCGCGACCGGCGCGTCGTTGACTGCCGTGACGTTGACGAAGACCGTGGCCGAGGCGCTGCCGCCGTGGCCGTCGCCGATCGAGTAGGTGATCGTGGTGGGGCCGTTGAAGTTGGCCGCCGGGGTGAACACCAGCGTCTGGTCCGGGTTGATCGTCACCGTGCCGTTGGGCGAGCTGGCGGCGGTCACGGTCAGCGTGTCGCCATCGACGTCGCTGTCGTTGGAGAGCACGGTAATCGGCGCCGAGGGGCCGCTGTCTTCGTCCAGGGTGATGGCCGGCATGCCGGCGCTGCCGTCGTCGACGGCCACCGGGCCGTCGTTGGTGCCGATGACGGTCAGGGTGACGGTCGTGGTCGAGCCGTCGTTCAGCGCGACAGTGAAGGCGTCCGTGACCACCTCCCCTGCGTCCAGGGCCTGCGCGGCGGCACCAAGGCTGTAGGTCCAGGCACCGGCGGCGTTGAGCACGAGCGAACCGTAGGCGCCGACTTGCGTGCCGGCGACGAAGGCCAGAGTCGGGTTGTCGGCGTCGGTGGCCGTGAGCGTGCCGCTGGCGGCAGGCGCACTGTCCTCGGTGACGGTGCCCGTGCCACTCGAGATCACCGGCGCGTCGTCGGTGCCGGTGACCGTGATGACCACCGTGGTGGTCGAGCCGTCGTTGAGTGGGACCGTGAACGTCTCGGTGACCACCTCACCGCCGGCCAGGGACTGGGCGGCCGCGCCCAGGGTGTAGCTCCAGGCGCCCGCGGCGTTCAGGACCAGCGAGCCGTAGGCGCTGGCCTGCGTGCCGGGGACGAAGGCCAGGGCCGGGTTGTCCGCATCGGTGGCGCTCAGGGTGCCGCTGGCCGACGGAGAACTGTCCTCGGTGACGCTGCCGACCGCCGTGGAGATCACCGGCGCATCGTCCGTGCCCGTCACCGTGACGGTGACCGTCGCCGCCGAACCGTCGTTGAGTGCGACCGTGAAGGTCTCGCTGACGACCTGGCCGCCGGCGAGGGCCTGGGCAGCCGCGCCCAGGGTGTAGCTCCAGGCGCCAGCCGCATCGAGGACCAGCGAACCGTAGGCGCCGGCCTGCGTGCCGGCCACGAAGGCGAGGGCCGGGTTGTCGGCATCGGTCGCGGTCAAGCTGCCGCTCGCCGTCGGCGCGCTGTCCTCGGTGACGGCGCCGCTGCCCGAGGTGATCACCGGCAGGTCGTCGGTCCCGGTGACCGTGATCGTCACCGTGGCCGGCGCGCTGACGGCGCCGCTGTTGTCGGTGGCCGTGTAGGTGAAACTGACCTGGCGGGTTGCGCCCGCCGCCAGGCTGTCGAAGTCGCTGCCCGGGTCGAAGCTGTAGCTGCCGTCGACGTTGAACGTGAGCGTGCCGTTGCCGGCGCCCACGCCGGAGACGAGTGCGTAGCCGGCAACCGTGCCGTCGGCATCGGTGGCGGCCGGAACGCTTGCGCTCAGCGTGGTGTTCTCGGACGTGCCGGCACTGGCGTTGCCGGCGACCGGGGCATCGTTGAGCGGCGTGATGTTCACGGTCACGCTGCCGGTGGCGGTGCGCGGCGTGGCCGGGTTGCCCTGCCCACCGCTGTTGCCGTCGCTCAGCGTATAGCCGATGGTGACGCTGGCGGGCGGTGCGTCGCTCGCGTTGGCGTACTGGATCTGCTGCAGCACCGTGTTGGCCTGGGTGCGCGTGACGCCGTCGGCGAAGGTGATCGCGAGCGTGCCGGCGGCCAGCGCGGCCGGCGAATAGGTGCCCACGGTGACGCCGCCAAGCACCACGTTGCCGCCGGCCAGCGACAGCGTGCCGCCGCCGCTGAACTGGTCCTGAACGTTCGCACCGCCGCTGCGCGTCAGCGTCAGCACGGCGCCGCCGAGATTGTTCGCGCTGCCGACGAAGCCGGTGCCGAGTTCGGGGTCGTTGAGCGTGGCGTTGCTGTCGAGCACCACGGGCGTGCCGTTCTCGACATACGTCCGTGTGCCGCCGAGGCCGGCGAAACTCGGTGCGTCGTTGCTGCGCACGACATTGACGGTGACACTGGCGCTCACCGTGTCCGCGCCGCCGTTGGCCGTGCCGTCGCCGTCGACGACCGTGAAGCTGATGTTGCGCGGCGTCGTCGTCGGCTGCTGCGACTGGTTGCCGTAGCGCACGTTCTGGATCAGCGCGTCCACCGCGGCTGGCGTCGCGTTGGCATTGAACGAGATCACCAGCGGTGCACCACCGGTCCCGCCCGACAAGGTGCCGATCGACACCACGCCGGCAGCGCCGACGGGGTTGTAGCGCACGTCGGTGCCCACCACGCTGATCTGGCCGTCCGCCGTGCCCTGGCTGCGCACGTCCAGCAGGTCCTCGCCCGCGACGACGTTGGTGATGCGCACGGTCAGCGAGCCGCCCGCCAGGTTGGGCGAGTCCACGTCGCCGAACACGACACTGGTGTCGATCAGCGTGCGTGTCACGCCGGTGGTGCCGGCCTCGGTGTAGGTGATGCTGCCGGCCAAGCCGGTCAGTGTCGGCGCGTCGTTGACCGCCGTCAGCGTGATGCTGGTGCCACCGCTGGCGGTGGCCACGCCGTCGCTGACGGTGTACGAGAAGCCGCCCACCGGGGCGACGCCGTCGTAGTCGGCCGGCGGCAGATAGCGCAGCCCGGCGAGCTGCGCGGCGCTGAGGGTGGCGCCATTGACGACGGGCGTGCCGTCCGCGAGCTGGATCTGGCCGATCGCCGGCAGGCCGGCGACGGTGATGGCGAGCACCGCGCCCGCGTCGACATCGCTCGGCACCGCCAGGCCGAGTGCCACCGCGGCACCCTGTTCGGCGGCGCTGATGGCCGTGCTCGACACCACGGGGGCGTCGTTGCTGCCGCTGACGGTGACGGTGATGCTGGCCGTCGTGCCGTCGTCGGCGGCGACGATGAAGGTCTCGGTGACGCTCTGGCCCGCGGCCAGGGCCTGCACGTTGGCCGCCGCGTTGGCCAGGCTGTAGCTCCAGCTGCCGGCGGCGTCGATCGAGAAGCTGCCGTAGCTGCCGGGCGTGCCGCTTTGCACCACGAAGTCGCGGCTGCCGACATCGGGGTCGGTGGCGGTGAGCGCACCGCTGGCGGTGGCCACCGCGTCTTCCTGCACGCTGCCGGTCAGCGTGCCGGCGATGGTGGTCGGGTCGTCGGCACCGGCGACGCTGATTGTCAGCGTGGCGGTGGCGCTGCCGCCGCGACCGTCGTCGATGGTGTAGGTGAAGGTGTCGGTGACGGTCTGGCCGGCGTCGAGCGACTGCGCGGCCGCGCTCGGCACGTAGCTGTAGCTGCCGTCGGCGTTGAGCGTCAGGGTGCCCCAGCTGCCCGCGAGTGCGCTGCCGACGTTGCCGCTGGCCGAGGGCAGGGCGCCGACGGCCACGCCGGTCACGCTGAGCGTGTCGCCGTCGGCGTCGCTGTCCTGGCCTGGGCTGCCCGGCGTCACGTCGCCGGCGCCCGCAGCCGCGTCTTCGCCGACGCTGAGTGCATCGGCCACCGCGACCGGCGCCGTGTTGACGGCGTAATCATGCGCGGCCGTCGCCGTGCGGCTGTTGCCGGCGGCGTCGGTGGTCGTGACCGCAGCGTCGATGCGGCGGTCCGGATCGGCCAGCACGTCGCTGCCGGCGACCGCGATCGCGAAGGTGTTGCCGGCCAGCACGGCGCCGCTGTAGCTGTTGCCGTTGACCGTCAGCGTGACGGTGTCGCCGGGCTGCACGTCGCCGCCCACCGTACCGGTGATCGTGATCGTGCCGCCGGCCTCGCCGGCATTGACGATGTTGTCGGCCGTCACCGGGTCGACGGCGATCGATGCCGCGGGCGGCGTGAGGTCGATCGCGCCGCTGTCGTTGGCGCTGGCGCTGTTGCCGGCGCCGTCGGTGACGCCGGCCATGACCGTGTAGCCGCCTTCGACGAGAGCGCTCGGCACGTCGGCGCTGTAGGTGCCGCCGGGCTGCACGGTGGCCGCAAAGTACTGCACGGCGCCGTCGGCGCCGGTGACGGTGAGCGTGACGCTCGCGCCGGCCGGCAGATCGGTGGTGCCGGTGATGGTCGGTGTGCTGTCGTTGGTCAGCGCCGGCGCATCGACGGTCAGGGTCGGCGCCGTGAGATCGATGACACCCGTGTCGGTGGCGGTGGCGCTGTTGCCCGCGGCGTCGGTGACACCGGCCCCGACCCCGTAACCGCCGGCGATCAGGGCCGAAGGCACGTCGGCGCTGTAGCTGCCGCCGGGCTGCACGACGGCGAAGAAGGTTTGCAGCGCGCCGGTGCCGTCGACCACGCCGAGCGTGACGATCGAGCCGGCCGGCAGGTCAGTGCTGCCGGTGATGGTCGGCGTGGTGTCGTTGGTCAGTGCAGGGGCGTCAACGGTGATCAGCGGCGGTGTCAGGTCGATCGCGCCGTTGTCGCTGGCGGTGGCACTGTTGCCCGCGGCGTCGGCCGCGGTCGCGACCACGCTGTAGCCACCCTCGGCCAGTGCGCTGGGCACGTCGGCGCTGTACACGCCGCCGGCCTGCACCGTGGCGCTGAAGGTCTGCACCGCGCCGTTGGCGCCGGTGACGGTGAGCGTGACGGTGGCACCGACCGGCAGGTTGGTGGCGCCGGTGAGGGTCGGCGTGCTGTCGTTGGTGATTGCCGGCGCGTCGACGCTCAGCGTCGGCGCGGTCAGGTCGAGCATGCCGCTGTCGTTGGCGTTGGCGCTGTTGCCGGCCGCGTCGGTGGCCGTCGCGGTGACGGAGTACGGCCCTTCGGCCAGCGCGGCAGGCACGTCGGCGCTGTAGGTGCCGCCGGCCTGCACCGTGGCGGTGAAGCTCTGCACCGCGCCGTTGGCGCCGGTGACGACGAGCTGGATCACCGAGCCCGCCGGCAGGTCCGTCGTGCCCGTGATGGTCGGCGTGCTGTCGTTGCCGGGTGCGGGGGCATCGACGGTGACCGTCGGCGCGGTGAGGTCGAGCACGCCGCTGTCGCTGGCGGACGCACTGTTGCCCGCAGCGTCGCTGCCACTGGCCGACACGCTGTAGCTGCCTTCGACGAGCGCTGCAGGCACGCTGGCGCTGTAGCTGCCGCCGGCCAGCACGGTGGCCGTGAAGGTCTGCACCGCGCCATTGGCGCCGGTGACGGTGAGCGTGATGGTCGAGCCGGCGGGCAGGTCGGTGCTGCCGCTGATCGCAGGCGTGCTGTCGTTGGTCAGCGCGGGCGCGTCGACGCTGATGACGGGCGCAGTGAGGTCGATCGCGCCGCTGTCGTTGGCGTTGGCGCTGTTGCCGGCCGCGTCGGTGGCGGTCGCGGTGACGGAGTACGGCCCTTCGGCCAGCGCGGCGGGCACGTCGGCGCTGTAGGTGCCGCCGGCCAACACGGTGGCGGCGAAGCTCTGCACCGCGCCGTTGGCGCCGGTGACAGTCAGCGTGACGCTCGAGCCGGCGGGCAGGTTCGTCGCACCGGTGATCGTGGGCGTGCTGTCGTTGCCCAGCGCGGGGGCGTCGACGGTGATCGTCGGCGCGGTGAGGTCGAGCATGCCGCTGTCGCTGGTGGACGCACTGTTGCCCGCGGCGTCGGTGGCCGAGGCTGTGACGCTGTAGCCGCCTTCGACGAGCGCGGCCGGAACGTCGGCGCTGTAGCTGCCACCGGCTTGCACGGTGGTGCTGAAGGTCTGCACGGCACCGTTGGCACCCGTGACAGTGAGCGTGACCGGGCTGCCGGCCGGCAGGTCGGTCGTGCCGGTCAGGGTCGGCGTGCTGTCGTTGGTCAGTGCCGGCGCGTCGACCGTGATCAGCGGCGGCGTCAGGTCGAGCAGGCCGGTGTCGCTGGCGACCGCCGTGTTGCCGGCTGCGTCGCTCGCGCTGGCGCTGACCGTGTAGCTGCCCTCGGCCAGCGCGGCAGGCACGTCGGCGCTGTAGCTGCCGCCGGGCTGCACGGTGGCCGTGAAGGTCTGCACCGCGCCGTTCGAACCGGTGACGGTGAGCGTGACGGTCGAACCCGCCGGCAGGTCGGTGCTGCCGGTGATCGTCGGTGTGCTGTCGTTGGTCAGCGCGGGGGCATCGACGGCGAGTGCCGGCGGCGTGGTGTCGATGACGCCGCTGTCGCTGGCGCTGCCGGTATTGCCGGCCGCGTCGATGCCGAGGGCGACGACGCTGTAGCCGCCGTCGACCAGGGCCGCGGGCACATCGGCGCTGTAGCCGCCGCCGGCCTGCACCGTGGCGCTGAAGGTCTGCACGGCGCCGTTGGCGCCGGTGACGGTGAGCGTGACGGTCGAGCCTGCAGGCAGGTCCGTGCTGCCGCTGATCGTCGGCGTGGTGTCGCCGCCGAGCGCCGGTGCATCGACCGTGATCGTCGGTGCGGCGGTGTCGACGCTGCCGCCGTCGCTGGCGCTGGCGGTGGCCGCCCCGACGCTGACTGCGGCGCTGACGCTGTAGGCGCCCTCGGCCAGCGGCGCGGGCACGCTGGCGCTGTAGCTCCCCTCGGCCTGGACCGTCGCGCTGAAGGTCTGCACCGCGCCGTTGGCGTCGGTGACCGTCAGCGTGACCGCCGAGCCCGGGGGCAGGTTGGTCGTGCCGGTGATCGCCGGCGTGTTGTCGTTGGTCAGCGCGGGCGCGTCGACCGTGACCGTCGGCGCCGCGGCGACGTTGACCGTCAGCGTCGCGCTGTCGGTCGCGCCGCTCGGATCGGCGATGGTGTAGGTGATGAGCACCGGCCCGCTGACGCCGACCGCGGCGGTGAAGCCGAGGCTGCCGTCGGCATTGACCACCACGCTGCCGAACGCGGCGCCCACGCTGGCGCCGGTGACGACGAGCGTGTCGCCGTCGACGTCGCTGTCGTTGGCCAGCACGGCGAACGTGACCGGCACCGTGCCGACGGTGCTGACCGCATCGTCGGCAGCCACCGGCGCGTCGTTGACCGACGCGACGGTGATCGACACCGTGGCCGGCGACGACACCAGGCCGCCGTTGTCGGTGACGGTGAACGACAGGTCCGCGCTGCCGTGGAAGTCGGCGGCGGGGCGGAACAGCAGGCCGGCGGCTTGCGCAGGGCTGAGCACCTGGTTGGCCAGCACGGCGGTCACGCCGTCGGCCAGCAGCAGCGTTCCGTTGGCCGGCAAGGTGGTCACGCGCACGATGGCGATGCTGCCGTCGACGTCGGTGCCGGCGAGCGAGACGCCGATCAGCGCGTCTTCGGCGCCGCTGGCGCTGGCGGCGGTGGCGAGCGGCGCGTCGTTGACGGCCGTCAGCGTGATCTGCGTGCCGCCGCTGGCACTGGACGTGCCGTTGGAGACCATGAACTGGAGGTTGCCGACCGGCGCCGTGCCGTCGTAGTCTGCCGGCGGCAGGTACACCAGGCCGGGCAGGTCGGCCGGCGCGAGCAGGCTGCCGCTGACCACCGGCGTGCCGTCGGCACGCACCACCAGGCCGATGGTGGGCGTCTGCGTCACCGTGACGACCAGCGTGCCGCCGCCCGTGGGCGCGCCGAGGCCCAGGTTCACCGCGGCGCCGGCTTCGACGGCGCCAATGGCCGACGAGGGGGCGGTCACGCCCGCCGGGCCGCCCGACGCGGCGGGGTCGCTTCGCGTGGCGATGCCGGACGTGATCGACACGCCGTCCAGACGGGTGATCCGGTCGGCGGCCGTGACGGATTCCACGATGCGGTCGACGCGCAGGCCCGGCTGCAGGTCGCCACCGTCGCCGCCGCCCAGGCCCGCGGCCGGCGCGGCTTCGCGTTCACCCTGCTCGAGCGCGGTGATGGCGCGGTCAACGTTGTCGGCGGCGGGCGCCAGCGCCACCGGCTCGAGCTTGCCGTCGCTCATCTGCACGATCGCGTTCTGCTCGGTCAGCAGCGCATCGCCGGGCTTGACCACCTCACCCAGCTTGAGCGGACGCCACACCCCATCCGTGCCGCGGATGTAGGCCTTGCCCCAGATGCTGACGACCGTGCCGCGGGGCGTGTTATCGAAGGTGGGCATTACTGCTGTTTCCATGTGGACTCGTTATCGCGCGGGGAGGATAGAGGTGAAAGGCCATTCCGCACGGCTCCCACCGCGGGGCAACGTGACCGGAATCACTGAATGCAACGATTTGTGTATGCCGCGTCGCGCGACTCGACGACGGAACCCATCGGTCCCCAGCGGCATATCGGCGTGACTGGCCCGCCGCTTGAGACCGCGAACAGGGGGTCAGCGCTCGCGCAGCGCGCCGTCGCGCACCTTGAGGACCGGCTTGAGCAGGTAGGACAGCACGGTCTTTTTCCCGGTCAGCACGTCGACCTCGGCGGTCATGCCCGGGATGATCGGCAGCTTGTCGTTGAAGCCGGGCTTCAGCGTGCGCACACGCACCAGGTAGAAGGCGTTGCCGCGGTCATCGACCACGGTGTCGGGACTGATGTTCTCGACCTTGGCTTCCAGGCCGCCGTAGATCGAGAAGTCGTAGGCGGTGAATTTCACGGTCGCGGCTTGGTCGGGGCGAATGAAGGCGATGTCCTTCGGCGCCACGCGTGCCTCGAGCACCAGCGTGTCGTCCAGCGGCACGATCTCGACGATGTCCTTGCCCGGCGTGACGACGCCGCCGACCGTGTTGGCCAGCAGGCGCTGCACGCGGCCGCGCACCGGGCTCTTGATCTGCGACTTGTTCACCTTGTCCGCGAGCGCGACCGCGCCTTCATTGAGCGCGTTGAGCTTGCCCATCGCCTCGGCCAGGTCGCGCCGCGCCTCGTTGCGGAACGCGAGCTCGGTCTCCTGCGCCTTGCGCTGTGATTCGGAGATCGCGGCCGCGGCGCGCGCGATCTGCGCGCTGGCCTGCTCGGCTTCGCCGCGGTTCTTGGTCACGTCTCGCTCCAGGCGCAGGATCTCCACCTGCGACACCGCGCCGGTGGCCAGCAGCGGTCGCGTCTGCGTCAGTTCCTGTTGCGCCAGTTCGAGCCCGCGCTGCGCGGCGGTGCGGCGCGCCTGCGCTTCGCTGCGCTCCTGCTCGCGTTGGGCCATCTGCTGCCGCACGACGGCGAGCTGGGCGTCGAGTTCGGACACGCGCGAGGTGTACAGGCGCCGCTCTTCCTCGACGGTGCGGCGGTCCTCTTCGTCCTTGGCCGGCGGTGGCTCGAAGGGCTTGCCCTCGGCCAGCGCGCGCAATCGCGCGGCGCGGGCACGCAGTGCGATGCCGGTGGCCGCGCTTTCGCGCATGCCGGCGGTGGCGCGTGTTTCCTCCACGCGCAGCAGCATCTGGCCGGCTTCGACCACCTGGCCTTCCTGCACCAGGATCTCGGACACGATGCCACCGTCGAGCGACTGCACCACCTGCAGCTGGCGCGACGGGATCACGCGGGCCTCGCCGCGCGTCACCTCGTCGACTTGCGCCAGCGCTGCCCACAGCAGCAGCAGCGCGACGACGATGATCGCCGCACGCACGATCTTCTGTGCGCGGTGCGTGCGCTGGCGCGAGATCAACGCATCGGCCTCGGCCTCGAACGGGCGCAGGCCGGCGTGGGCGGCCTGGGCGTCGTCCAGCGGGTCGCCGAACCAGCGTCGCGTGACCGGTTCGAGCCAGAGGCGGATGCGCTCGAGGCCCGCGTGGATGGTGTTGCCCAGGGCCTTCATGCGGCCTTCGCGATGCGCCCGCTCTGCAGCGCTTCCATGATGCGGTCGCGCGGGCCGTCGGCGACGATGCGGCCGTTGTCGACCACGATGACGCGGTTGACGAAGGCCAGCAGCGAGGTGCGGTGCGTCACCAGCAGCACGGTCTTGCCCTGGGCGAAGTCGCCGAGCCGCTGCGTGATGTGCGCCTCGGTGGAGAAGTCCATGGCGCTGGTCGGCTCGTCGAGCAGCAGGATCGGCGCGTTGTGCAGTACCGCGCGTGCGATGCCCACGGCCTGGCGCTGGCCGCCCGACAGCAGCTCGCCGCGCTCGCCCACCGGCAGGTCGAAGCCCTTGGGATGGCGGTGCACGAACTCGGTCAGGCCGGCGACCTCGGCCGCAGCGACGATCGCCGCGTCGTCGGCATAGGGCATGCCGAAGGCAATGTTGTCGCGCAGCGAGCCGTGGAACAGCAGCACGTCCTGCGATACATGGCCGATGTTGCGACGCACATCGGCCGGGTCGAGCTGGCGCAGGTCGATGCCGTCGAGCAGCACCGCGCCGCCGTTGACTTCCATCGGCTGGTACAGGCCCATCACCAGGCGCTGCAGCGTCGACTTGCCCGAGCCGACGCGGCCGATGAAGGCCACCCTCTCGCCTGGCGCGACGCGCAGGCTGATGCCGTCCAGGGCCAGGTCCTCGCGGTTCGGGTAGGCGAAGCGCACATTGCGCAGTTCGATCTCACCCTTGAACTCGCGCCGCTGCACGAAGGGTGCGGCGCCCTCGGCCAGCGACGGGCGCTCGACCGGCTGCGACATCAGGCGGTCGAGCGATTCGAGGGCGGTGCGCGCGCCCTGGTACTGCATCAGCAGGCCCACCACCTGGCCGGCCGGCGCGAGTGCCCGCCCGGCCAGCATGCCCGCGGCGATCAGCGCGCCCATCGTCAGCTGGCGCTCGCCGATCAGGTAGACGCCGATCACGATCACCATCACGCTGGTCAGCTGCGTCAGCCAGGCGGTGCCGTACATCGCCGACGAGGACAGCGCGCGCATGCGCACGTTGATGCGGGCGAGGAAGGTGTTGGCACGTTCCCACTTGGCCTGGATCGCGCCCTCGGCCCCCTGGGCCTTGATCGTTTCCAGGCCGGTCAGGCTCTCGATGAGGGTCGCGTTGCGCTGTGCGGACGCGCGCCAGGTGGTCTCCGACAGCTGGTGCAGCCGGTGCTGAAGCACCCAGCCGAGGATCACGATGACCGCGAACACGACGACGACCGGAATCGCGAGCCAGGGCGACAGCCAGGCCATCACCAGCACGAACAGCAGTGCGAACGGCAGGTCGATCAGCGCCGTCACGGTGGACGAGGCGATGAAGTCGCGCACCTGCTCGAAGCCGCGCAGGTTGCTCGCGAACGACCCCACCGACTCGGGTCGGTAGGCCAGACGCAGGCCGAGCACGCGCTCCATCAGCGTGGCGGACAGCTCGACGTCGATGCGCGCGCTGGCCTCGTCGACGAAGCGGCTGCGCAGGTTGCGCAGCCAGAGGTCGGCGCAGAGCACCAGCACGATGCCGATGGCCATGGCCCACAGCGTCTCGACCGCGGCGTTGGGCACCACCCGGTCGTAGACGTTCATCGAGAAGATCGGGAAAGCGAGCGCGAACAGGTTCACCAGCGCCGCCGCGGCCAGCACGTCGCGATAGACGAACCGCTGGGCGCCGATCACGCTCCAGAACCAATGGCCGTGGCGTGCGGGTCGCGTCTCGTTGCCGGCACGCGTGCGGCTGTCGAAGCGGAATTGCGGGCGTACGAAGAGCGCGACGCCGGCGTAGCGTGCGGCGAGTTCTTCGCGCGCCAGTGTCACCGCGCCCTGGCCGGTGGCGGGCAGCAGCACCTGGGCCCGGCCGTCGGCGCCCCAGCTGACGAGCACGCAGCTCTGGTTGTCCGCCAGCACCAGAATGGCGGGCAGGGCCGCTGCATCGATCGCTTCGAGCGGCAGGCGCTGCAGGCGTGCGGCCATGCCGGCGCGCGCGGCGGCGCGCTCGGCGAGTTCGAGCGTCAGGCGGCCGTCGACCAGCGGCAGCCCGGCCGACAGCGAGGCCCGCGATCCGCCCTGACCGTGCAAACGGCACAGCTCGACCAGGCTGTCGAGCAGCGGGTCGGGGTGGATCAGGTCTTCTCGAAGGCGGGTCGCTGAGGGGGCACTCATGGGCGGCGGTCAGCCTATATCGGCACAGTGCAGGTCGAACCGACCGCGCCGGCGATCGGCGAAGAAATGCGCCAAGGTTTCACGCACGGTGCGAAAAGCGATCTGGTCCCAGGGCACCTCGTCCTCGGCGAACAGGCGCGCCTCGAGCGTCTCGCTGCCGGGATTCAGCTCGGGCGAGGTCATCGTGGCGCGATAGAACAGGTGCAGCTGGCCGACGCGCACGACATTGAGCACGGTGAACAGCGCGCCGAGCTCGATGCGGGCGCCGGCCTCCTCGTCGGTCTCGCGCAGCGCGCCCTGTTCGGTGGTTTCGCCGAGTTCGAGAAAGCCCGCCGGCAGGGTCCACAGCCCGTAGCGCGGCTCGATCGCGCGCTTGCACAGCAGCACGCGCCCTTCCCACACCGGCACGGTGCCCACGACGTTGAGCGGGTTCTCGTAGTGCACCGTGCCGCAGGTCGGGCAGACGGCGCGCTCGCGGTTGTCGTCCGGCGGCACGCGGTACTCGACGGCACTGCCGCAGGCACGGCAATGCCGGATTCGCTCGCGCGCGGACAGCAGCATGGCGTCGAGTGTAGCGATGGCATCATCATGGCCAGACGCTCAGAAGGTGGGCCATGCAGCTCTACAACTACTTCCGCTCCTCGGCCTCGTACCGCGTGCGCATCGCGCTGGCGCTCAAAGGGCTGGACTACGAGTACAAGCCGGTGCACCTGGTCCAGAACGAGCAGTTCAACGAATCCTACGCAGCGGTATCGGCCTCGCGCCTGGTACCCACGCTGGTCGACGGCGACCAGGTGATCACGCAGTCGCTGGCGATCGTCGAGTACCTCGACCAGACGCATCCCGAACCGCCGCTGCTGCCGAAGGACGCCGTCGGCCGCGCCCGCGTGCGCGCGCTGGCCTACGACATCGCCTGCGAGATCCACCCGCTGAACAACCTGCGCGTGCTGCGCTACCTGGTGCGCGACATGAAGCTGAGCGAGGACGACAAGAACCGCTGGTACCGGCATTGGGTCGAGACCGGCCTCGAGACGGTCGAGCGCCAGCTCGCCGATGCGCGCACCGGCCGCTTCTGCCATGGCGACACGCCGACGCTGGCCGACATCACCTTGGTGCCGCAGGTGTTCAACGCCCAGCGCTTCGAGTGCCGGCTCGATCATGTGCCCACCGCGATGCGCGTGTTCGAGGCCTGCATGAGGTTGCCAGCCTTCGACGCCACCCAACCCTCGAAGTGCCCGGATGCACAGTAGCGGGCCCGCCGTCGACGCTTTCATCCGGCCGGACTGGGCGGTTGATGCCCGCGTCGGCGCGCTGATGACGACGCGCGACGGCGGCGTCAGCGTGGCGCCCTTCGACAGCCTGAACCTCGGCCGTTCGGTCGGCGACGCGCCCGAGGCGGTGGCGGAGAACCGGCGACGCTTCGAGGCGGCGATCGGTGCGCCGCCGGTGTGGCTGTCGCAGGTGCACGGCGTGTGCGTGCTTCGCCTGCCGGCGGGCGCGGGCTCGCAGGAAGCCGATGCCAGCATCACGACCGAGCCGGACGTCGCCTGCACGGTGATGGTGGCCGACTGCCTGCCGGTGCTGTTCGCGGCGCCTCAGGCCCGCGGCGTCGGTGCCGCCCATGCCGGCTGGCGCGGGCTGGCCGCTGGCGTGCTCGGGGCCACGGTCGCCGCCCTGTGCGAAGCGAGTGCCTGTGCCCCGCGCGAATTGAGCGCCTGGCTCGGCCCCTGCATCGGGCCGCGCCAGTTCGAGGTCGGTGAGGACGTGGTCCGTGCCTTCGGCGCTGTGGCCGCCATGCGCTTCGCGCCGCGCGGGCCTGCGCATGTCGGCCCGGACGGTTCGCCGCGCTGGCTGGCCGACCTGCCGGGACTGGCCCGCGACCGCTTGTGGGCGGCCGGCGTGAAGCGAATCAGCGGCGGCGGCTGGTGCACGGTCGAGGAGCGCTCACGCTTCTTCTCGTTCCGGCGCGACCGCAGCACCGGGCGCATGGCCGCTGCGGTCTGGATCCGCCGCTGACGCGGCCGCCGCTTCGGCCGCCCGTCGAGCGCGCCGCCGCGCCGGGGTGCCGAGGATGTAGAGCACGATCGCCAGCGGGACCACGCCCCAGCCGAGCACGGTGAAGAAGGCGCCGAGCAGGCTGCCCTGCGGCGACGTCAGCTCGGCCACGGCCACCATCAACACCACGTAGATCCAAGCCAGGGCCACCAGATAGAGCATCGTTGTCGCCTGCTTACGCAAGTCTGCGAATTTCGCTAATCGGAATAACTCGTCATGATGCGGTAAGCCAAGCGGCGTACAACGTGGCATTGTTCACCAGCCGTTCGCAGCAATCACAGGAGACAGTCGAGATGAGTCGGACATCTTCGTCCCCGCACGGTAGCGACCCGGCCGACGCATTCGGCAAAGCCGTCGGCGGCATGTTGCAGGCGGCGGCGGGGCTGACCCTGCCGCACCAGGCGCTGAATTCGCTGCAGGCCGAATACCTGAAGGAAGCCGCGTCGATCTGGAACGGCGCCGTCGAACGCTTCGCCGGCAAGCCCGAGGCCGAAACGCCCAAGCTGGGCGACCGGCGCTTCGCGGCCGGCGACTGGGCCACCAATCCCGCCGCGGCGTTCACCGCGCAGACCTACCTGCTCAACGCGCGCACGCTGCTGAAGATGGCCGATGCCATCGAGGGCGACGAGAAGACCCGCGCGCGCGTGCGCTTCGCGGTGCAGCAGTGGCTCGACGCCGCCAGCCCGAGCAACTTTCTCGCGCTCAACCCCGAGGCGCAGCGCAAGGCCCTGGACACCAAGGGCGAGAGCATCGCGCAGGGCCTGGCGCACCTGTGGGGCGACGTGCAGCAGGGCCATGTGTCGCAGACCGACGAGAGCGTGTTCGAGGTCGGCCGCAACGTGGCCACCAGCGAGGGCGCGGTGGTGTACGAGAACGAGCTGTTCCAGCTGCTCGAGTACAAGCCGCTGACGGCCAAGGTGCACGAGCGGCCGATGCTGTTCGTGCCACCGTGCATCAACAAGTACTACATCCTCGACCTGCAGCCGGACAACTCGCTGATCCGCTACACGGTCGGCCAGGGCCACCGCGTGTTCGTCGTCAGCTGGCGCAACCCCGACACGAGCATCGCCGACAAGACCTGGGACGACTACATCGAGCATGGCGCGATCCGCGCGATCCGCGAAGTGCAGGCGATCGGCGGCACCGAGCAGATCGACACGCTGGGCTTCTGTGTCGGCGGCACGATCCTCTCCACCGCGCTCGCGGTGCTGGCGGCACGCGGAGAGCAGCCGGCGGCCAGCGTGACGCTGCTGACGACGTTGCTGGACTTCTCGAACACCGGCGTGCTCGACCTCTTCATCGACGAGCCGGCGGTGCAGTTGCGCGAGGTGACCATCGGGGCCGACGCGCCGCAGGGCCCGGGTCTGCTGCGCGGCAAGGAGCTCGCGACCACCTTCAGTTTCCTGCGTCCGAACGACCTGGTGTGGAACTACGTCGTCGGCAACTACCTGAAGGGCGACAAGCCGCCGCCCTTCGACCTGCTGTACTGGAACGGCGACTCGACCAACCTGCCGGGGCCGATGTTCTGCTGGTACCTGCGCCACACCTACCTGCAGAACGAGCTGCGCCAGCCGAACAAGCTGACGGTCTGCGGCCAGAAGGTCGACCTCGGCAAGATCAAGGCGCCGGTGTTCGTCTACGCCTCGCGCGAGGACCACATCGTTCCCTGGCAAGCGGCGTTCGAGAGCACGAAGATCGTGAAGGGCAAGCTGCGCTTCGTGCTCGGCGCCTCGGGCCACATCGCGGGCGTGATCAACCCGCCCGCCGCAAAGAAACGCAGCCACTGGGTCGACGGCAAGCTCGGCGGCAGCGCCCAGCAGTGGTTCGACTCGGCCAAGGAAGTGCCCGGCAGCTGGTGGACCGACTGGGCCGCCTGGCTCAAGCCCCATGCCGGCAAGATGATTCCGGCCCCCAGGGGCTACGGCGATCGCAAGCACAAGGCGATCGAACCGGCGCCCGGCCGCTACGTCAAAGTCAAAGCCTGAACCTCGAGGAGTACCCCCGCATGGCCACAGATATCGTCATCGTCGCCGCCGCACGCACCGCGGTCGGCAAGTTCGGCGGCACGCTCGCCAAGACCCCGGCGACCGAACTCGGCGCGGCGGTGATCCAGGAGCTGCTCAAGCGCGCCAAGCTCACCGGCGACCAGATCGGCGAGGTGATCCTCGGTCAGGTGCTGACGGCCGCGGCCGGGCAGAACCCGGCGCGCCAGAGCGTCATCAAGTCGGGCCTGCCCAAGGCGGTGCCGGCGATGACCATCAACAAGGTCTGCGGCTCGGGACTCAAGGCCGTGATGCTGGCGGCCCAGGCGATCCGCGACGGCGACAGCGAGATCATCATCGCCGGCGGCCAGGAGAGCATGAGCATGGCGCCGCACGCGCTGCCCAACTCGCGCGACGGTGCCCGCATGGGCGACTGGAAGCTGGTTGACACCATGATCATCGACGGCCTGTGGGACGTCTACAACCAGTACCACATGGGCATCACGGCCGAGAACGTGGCCAAGCAGTACGGCGTCAGCCGCGAGGCGCAGGACGCGCTGGCGCTGGCCAGCCAACAGAAGGCGGCTGCAGCGCAGGATGCCGGCCGCTTCAAGGACGAGATCGTGCCGTTCTCGATCGCGCAGAAGAAGGGCGACCCGATCGTGTTCGCCAACGACGAGTTCATCAACCGCAAGACCACGGCCGACGTGCTGGCCGGCCTGCGCCCTGCCTTCGACAAGGCCGGCAGCGTCACTGCCGGCAACGCCTCGGGTCTGAACGACGGTGCCGCGGGCGTGGTGGTGATGACGGCCAAGAAGGCCGACCAGCTCGGCCTGACGCCGCTGGCGCGCATCGCCAGCTACGCCAGCGCCGGGCTCGATCCGGCCACGATGGGCATGGGCCCGGTGCCGGCGTCGCAGCGCGCGCTGCAGCGCGCCGGCTGGAAGGCCGCCGACCTCGATCTGCTCGAGATCAACGAGGCGTTTGCGGCCCAGGCTTGTGCAGTGCACAAGGAAATGGGCTGGGACACGAGCAAGGTCAACGTCAACGGCGGCGCCATCGCGATCGGGCACCCGATCGGTGCGTCGGGCTGCCGCATCCTCGTGACGCTGCTGCACGAGATGCAGCGCCGCAACGCGAAGAAGGGTATTGCCTCGCTCTGTATTGGGGGTGGCATGGGTGTGGCGCTGACCGTCGAGCGCTAGAGTCGGCACAAGACAACCAAGGAGACAGTCATGGCACAGAAAGTCGCGTACGTCACGGGCGGTATGGGTGGCATCGGCACGGCGATCTGCCAGCGCCTGCACAAGGAAGGCTTCAAGGTCATCGCCGGCTGCGGCCCGAGCCGTGACTTCGACAAGTGGCTGGGCGAACAGAAGGCGCTCGGCTACACCTTCTACGCTTCGGTCGGCAACGTCGCCGACTGGGACTCGACGGTGGCTGCCTTCACCAAGGCCGTGGCCGAACATGGTGTGATCGACGTGCTGGTCAACAACGCCGGCATCACCAAGGACCGCATGTTCCTGAAGATGACGCCCGAGGACTGGAAGGCCGTCATCGACACCAACCTGAACAGCATGTTCAACGTCACCAAGCAGGTGGTGCCGGGCATGGTGGAGAAGGGCTGGGGCCGCATCATCCAGATCTCGTCGGTCAACGGCGAGAAGGGCCAGGCCGGCCAGACCAACTACTCGGCCGCCAAGGCCGGCATGCACGGCTTCACGATGGCGCTGGCGCAGGAAGTGGCGAGCAAGGGCGTGACGGTCAACACCGTGAGCCCCGGCTACATCGGCACCGACATGGTCCGTGCGATCAAGCCCGAGGTGCTGGAGAAGATCGTCGCGACGATCCCGGTCAAGCGCCTGGGCCGGCCCGAGGAGATCGGCTCGGTGGTCGCCTGGCTCGCCGGCGAGGACTCGGGCTTCACGACCGGCGCCGACTTCTCGTGCAACGGCGGCCTGCACATGGGTTGAGCGTCTTCGACGCTCAACCCTACGGGTGGCCGGAACCGACCCGCAGGGGTCTCCCATGGGATGAGTCAGCTGACATCCGAGCAGAGCGACGCTGCTTCTTTTACAACGAGCTTCCCGCTGTTGCGGGCTATCCGTAGAAGCGCAACGCCTTGACCACCAGACTGAACGCCGGCGACGGTTGACGCCGACTGGGGTAGTAGAGGTGATAGCCTGGAAATGGCGGACACCAAGCCTCGAGGACGCGCTCCAGCCGACCATCACCCAACGGGCCAGCGACTTCATCTTCGGGCAACAGCGCGATGCCAAGCCCGGCGACGGCGGCATCCACCTGGGGCGGCGACGTATTGAAGATGAGCGGTCCGTCGACGCGAACGTTGACTGCCTTTCCGCGGCGCGCGAAGTCCCACACGTACAAGCCTCCGGAGCTGGGCATTCGCTGATTGATGCAGCGGTAGGCCGTCAACTCATTCGGTGACCTGGGCTTGCCGTGGGCCGCGAAGTAGGCTGGCGATGCCACCACCGCCATGCGCAGCGGCGGCCCGATCGGCACCGCGATCATGTCCTTGTCGATGGTGCTGCCAATGCGCACGCCCGCGTCAAATCGTTCGGCGACGATGTCTCGGAATCCGTAGCTGATGTCGAACTCCACGGTGACTTCCGGGTAGTCGCGAAGCAGCGGCGACAACTTCGGCATCAGCGTGTGTTGCAGCACGTGCTCGCCGCAGGTGATGCGCACTGTGCCCGCAGGCTTGTCGCGCAATTCAGTGAGCGCGTCCAACTCAGCCTCGATCTCGTCGAAGCGGTGGCCGATGGCGCGTGCGAGGCGCTCGCCCGCCGCCGTCGGCGCCACGCTGCGTGTCGTGCGCGACAGCAAGCGGATCTGCAGGCGCTCCTCGAGCCCGCGCACGGCTTGGCTGAGGGCTGACTGCGTCACCCCCAGCACCGCCGCGGCACGCGTGAAGCTGCCTTCGCGAGCCACTGTGACGAAAGCCAGCAGATCGTTGAAGTTGCGCCGCGCCAAGAGAGCCTCGAGATTGGTTAGCCAATCTTATAAGACGTATCAGCATTAGGGAGCTAGTCGGCGCCTCCCCCGAGACCAAGAATTGCGGCATCGGCTGGATCGAGCCTCACCAAAGCACCTCGGAGTGACCGCATGAACAACCTGATCTCTCGTCGCCTCGCCCTGCAAGGCGCCATCTCCCTCAGTGCGGGAGGCCTTGCAATGTCGTCTGTGGCCGTTGCCCAGACCCCGGCTGCTTCGTCGAAAGGCGCAGCCTTGCAACTCACGCGGAAGTGGGACAAGACCTTCCCTCAGAGTGCGCGCGTGACGCACCGCAAGGTGACGTTCACGAACCGCTACGGCATCACCCTGGCGGGCGACCTGTACCAGCCCAAGGGTGCCAGCGGCAAGCAGGCTGCGCTCGTCGTGGGTGGGCCTTTCGGCGCGGTGAAGGAACAGTCCTCTGGCCTGTACGCGCAAACCATGGCGGAGCGCGGCTTCGTCACGTTGGCGTTCGACGGCTCCTACACCGGAGAAAGCGGTGGCGAGCCGCGCAACGTCGCATCGCCGGACATCAACTCCGAAGATCTCATGGCGGCGGTGGACTTCATCGGCCTGCAACCCTACGTCGATCGCGAGCGCATCGGCGTGATCGGCATCTGCGGCTGGGGCGGCTTCGCACTGAACGCCGTGGCGGCCGACAAGCGCGTCAAAGCTGTGGTCGCCAGCACCATGTACGACATGACTCGCGTCATGTCCAAGGGCTACAACGACAGCGTGACCCCCGAGCAACGCGCGCAAACGCTGGAGCAACTGAGCCGGCAGCGATGGGAAGACGCCGCAAAGGGAAAGCCGGCCTACCAGCCGGCCTACAACACCCCTCCGAAGGGCGGCGAACCGCAGTTCATGGTCGATTACCACGACTACTACGGAACGCCACGCGGCCAC
Organism: Aquincola sp.; assembly: GCA_022841885.1. GTDB lineage: Bacteria > Pseudomonadota > Gammaproteobacteria > Burkholderiales > Burkholderiaceae_C > CADEEN01. The sequence goes on from JALHQP010000001.1 coordinate 118,100, forward strand.
CACCCACGGGCGGTCAACTCCGGCAACGCCTGGACGATCACCACACCGCTGTCGTTCATGAACATGCCGATCCTGACCTACATCAAGGAGATTTCGCCGCGTCCTCTGCTGATCGTCCATGGTGAGAGGGCTCACTCGCGCTATTTCGCCGAAACGGCCTACGCAGCTGCGGCAGAGCCCAAGGAACTCGTGATCGTCAATGACGCCAGTCACGTCGATCTGTACGACAAGGTGGACAAGATCCCCTTCGACAAGCTGACGGCCTTCTTCAAGCAACACCTCTTGGGTACGCTGGGGGCATGAGTCACTTCAGCGCACCTGTCCCGGCCGTGCGATGAGTTCCTTGCGCACTTCGGTCAATCAAGCTCGTCGGCGTTGGCTCCACGTCGTTGGGTCTTGTCTGGTGTCGGTACTCCTGATGGGCGGCGCCGGTCATGGCCTTGCCGCGGACAGTCAGCCCCCCAAAGCAGGGACAAGAGACGCTCAGGGGCAAAAGCAGATGTGGATGACTGTCGCGGGCACTCAACGATTCGCGGTCACGCTGGAGGACAACTCAACCGCGCGCGCATTCCTGCAGATGTTGCCCATGTCGCTGGAGATGCCCGACCTGAACGACAACGAAAAGCACGTACGACTGCCCAGAAGCTTGCCGACCAGCGCGAACCGGCCGGGGACGATCCGAACCGGCGACCTGATGCTCTACGGCAATGACACACTGGTCGTGTTCTACAAGACCTTTGCGTCGAGCTACAGCTACACGCGAATCGGGCGTGTCACTCAACTGGATGGGCTTGTTGAGGCATTGGGGCCGGGCAGCCAGCGCATCAGCTTCGCATTGGACTGAAAGCGCGGACGGTCGCTTTCGGGCGTCGCATCGGCCGTCCGCTTCGACTGCCGTCATCCCGCATGGTGCCGGCTGGACCTCAGGGCGAGGCCTCAGGCCACCGCTTCGAGCTCCGGCGCCGCCAGCAGCTCGGCCACTTGCGCGGGCGTGCGCGGGCGCGACAGCAGGTAGCCCTGGCCGATCGTCGCGCCGAGCTGCTTGAGGCAGCGCAGCTGTGCGGGCGTCTCGATGCCCTCGGCCACCACATGCTTGTTCAGCGTGCGGCCGAGCGAGACCACGGTGCGCACGATCTCCAGGTTCTGCGCGCTGTCCTGCATGCCGATCACGAACGAGCGGTCGATCTTCAGGCAGTCGAAGGGCAGCGTGCTCAGGTAGGCGAGCGACGAGTAGCCGGTGCCGAAGTCATCGATGCCGACCTTGACGCCCAGTTCGCGCAGCTCGGCCAGCGCCAGCAGCGCGGCGTCACGGTGCTCCATCAGCGTGCTCTCGGTGATCTCCAGCGTCAGCAAGCGCGGCGGCAGTGCATGGCGCTTGAGCACCTGACGCACGTGGGCCACGAACTGCGGTTTGGCCAGGTCCTTGCCCGAGACGTTGACGTGCATCACGAGTTCGGCGGCCTGCGGTGACTGATTGCGCCACAGCGCGAGCTGGCGCACCGCTTCGTCGACCACAAGCCGCGTCAGTGCCTCGATGCAACCGGTCTCCTCGGCCAGCGGCACGAACACTGATGGGCTGATGGCCCCGCGCTGCGGGTGCTGCCAGCGCACCAGCGCCTCGAAGCCGTCGAGCCGGTGCGGCTCGAGCCAGTACAGCGGCTGGTAGGCCAGCGTCAGCGACTTCTCGTCGATGGCGCGGCGCAGGTCGGTCTCGAGTTGCAGGCGATCGCTGATCTGCGCCGACAGCGACGAGTCGAACAGCGCCATGCGCCCCTTGCCGTCGGCCTTGGCCTTGTACATCGCGAGGTCGGCGTCACGCAGGATCTCGGCTGGGCCACGCGCGTCGTCGTCGCCGAAGGTCAGGCCGATGCTGCAGGCGGGCCGCAGCTCGGTGCCGTGCAAGGTCATCGGCTCCTCGAGCGCGCGCAGCAGGCGCTCGCCGAGCTGCACCAGGTCGCCGCGGCGCGCGAAGCCTTCGAGCAGCACGGCGAACTCGTCGCCGCCCAGGCGTGCCACCAGATCGGCCGGCCGCACGGTGCGGCGCAGCCGCAGCGCCACTTCCTTGAGCAGCTGGTCGCCCGCGGCGTGGCCGAGGCCGTCGTTGACGACCTTGAAGCGGTCGAGGTCGATGTACATCACCGCGAAGCGTGCGGCCGGGTCCTGTTCGCTGCGTTCGACGGCGGCCTGCAGCCGCTCGTGGAAGCAGGCGCGGTTGGCCAGGTCGGTCAGGCTGTCGTGGTAGGCCATGTGCTGCAGGTCGCCCTCGGCGCGGCGCCGCGAGCTGATGTCGTGCAGCTGGTAGATCAGCCCGTTGCCGCTCTCGGACGGGTCGTCGAAACGGCCGCAATGCAGCGAGACCCAGGTTTCGCCGAGCGCGCTGGCGGCGCAGCGCAACTCGATCGAGAACGCCTCCTCGCGCCGCGCGGCGACGCCGGCGGCGTGGCGCTCCAGCAAGGTCGCATCGCCCGGGTGCAGCAGGCTGCGGAAGCGTCGGCCGAGCAGCTGCCCGCTGGGGCAGCCGAGCAGGTCGCCGAGGGACTCGTTGGCCTGCAGGATCAGGTCGTCGGGCGACACGATCGCCATGCCGATCGCCGCATGCGTGAACGCGGCATGGAAGCGCCGCTGGTTCTGCGCAGCCTCCTCTTCGGCCGCGACCACACGGGCTTCCTGCTCGCGGTGCTCGGCCAACTGGCGTTGGAAGTGCAGACGCAGCAGCGCGGCGGCCAGGCCGACACTCCCCGCCGCGGCCACGATCACGGTGCTGCCGAAGTGGCGGCCGTTGAGCACGACCATCGCTGCGGCGAGCGCCGACATCAGGTACATCGTGCCGACCCAGCTGCTGGCGCCGAACCAGTCCGCCAGGCGCAGCGATGCACCGCGCTTGAGGCTGATCACCTGCATCGGCGGCATCGTGCTGGCAGGGAAGTACAGCAACGCGGCGGCCAGCATGCCGACGAGCTGGGCTGCGGCTGCGCTCGCGCCGAGCGTCGGCAGCAGGCCTTCGACCCCGACGAAGAGCAGCGCGCTGACCGACATGCCCAGCGTGGCGGACATCGGCGACGCCAGCCGGCTGCTCAGCCGTGTCGACGAGCGCAGCACCGCCACCGTGCCCTCGGCGGCAGCGGCCAGCGCCGCAGCCGCCGGGCCGTGCAGCGCAAGGGTCAGGAAGACGAAGAAGTCACCGACCGCGAAGCGGTGCTTGGTGCGCGGGATCTCCACCGGAAAGGCCGCCGCCAACGCCGCAGCGACCACCCAGCCCGCCACTTGCCACAGCTCGAGCGCCGGCAGCGACGCGAGCTGCCACAGCGCGATGCCGAGGGCGGCGGCGCCGGCCGCGCACAGTGCCAACCAGAAGCGCGTGGCCGCTGCGTTGTAGTCGAACAGGTGGGCGCGCCGGAAGGCCGCCCACGGTCCGACGGATTCAGCGTTCGCCGGTGGCACCGTCCGTCTCCGCCAGCACGAAGCCCTCGGCGAGTACGAAGCCCTCGGCCAGCACGAACCCCTCGGCGAGCACGAAGCCCTCCGCCAGCACAAAACCTTCGGCCAGCACGAATCCTTCGGCGAGCACGAAGCCCTCCGCCAGCACAAAGCCTTCCGCGAGCACGAAGCCGCTGCCCGCAATGGCCGCGTTCGAGAACCGGGTGACCGGCAGGAACAGCGCGCTGCCGTCCTTGCGTCGCACGACGCTGTCGAGCGCGGTGACGCCGCTGGTCGTGAGCGCTTGGCGGGTTCTGACACGGCTTTCGGTGATCGAGCGCGGCACCAGGCCAGCGCTCAGCGGCCAGGTCGTGATGGTGCTGCGCAGCACCACCTGGCGCGCCCAGGTCAGGCGTGGGTCGTAGATCGGCTGGAACTTCGTGAACAGCGCGTCGCCCGTGACCAGGCGCGTGCCGCCGACGACGACGAGGCGGCCCCAGGGGAAGCTCTGTCCTGCGACGCTCGACTGCGGCGCGGGCAGCGTCTTGCCGGCCGCAAGCAGCGGATCACCCGCCTTCAGGCTGCCGGCAGCCAATGCGGGGCCGATGTCGGTGCGCAGCGCCGAGGCCAAGCGCACGGCACCCTCGATGTTGAGCAGCCCAGCGCCCTGCTGCAGCAGGTTGTAGTCGGGCAGCGGTTGCGCGGAGTACTGCAGGATCGCCTTCACGAGCGGCGGCGTCAGGCCTGGGTTGGCCTGCAGCAGCAGCGCGACGGCGCCGGACACCGCGGGGGCGGCCACCGAGGTGCCGCTCAACTCCATCAAGGTCTGCTGCGGCGCCTGCGAGGCGCCGGGCACGGCGGCCAGCGCCGGATGGCTGCGTACCAGCGCGTTCCATTCGGACGGCAGGCCCAGGCCGGCGGCACCGAGCGCGCCGACCAGGCGGTTGCCGGGCGCCACGAGATCGGGCTTGATCAGGTTGTCGCGCCACAGCGCGCCGTCGACCATCGCGCGGCCGCGGGTCGGACCGCGCGAGCTGAAGCCCGCCACGGTATCGTCGCCGCGCCGCACCGTCCCGTGCAGGTTGACCGCCCCCACCGTGATGACCGACGGGTCGTGGCCCGGCGAGCCGACGGCGCCGTAGACCTCGCGGCCGTCCGCGAGCTTGCCGAAGTTGCCGGCGGCCACCACGACCACGATGCCGACGTTGCTGGCCCGGCGCGCCGCACGGGCCAGCGGGTCGATCAGGAAGGACTCGGATGAATCGGCCGCCAGGCTCAGGTTCATCACGCGGATGTTCTTGACCTTGGCGTTGCGGATCACCCATTCGATGCCGGCCAGCACGTCGGCCAGGTTGCCTCGGCCCTGGTCGTCGAGCACGCGCACGTCGTACAGGTCGGCGTTGGGCGCCACGCCTGACGCGTCGGGCCACTGGTAGTCGCCGCGGCCGGCGGCGATGGCCGCCACGTGGCTGCCGTGGCCGTAGGGGTCGCGGTTGGTCAGCGTGGGCAGGCGCAGGCCCGGCAGCAGGCCGCCGATCTGTGCCGGGTCGAGCGCGCCGAGCACGCCGGCCGAGCTGTCGATGCCGCCGAGCAATGCTGCGTCGGCGTTGGACAGGCGTCCGCCCGACGTGGCGAAGTTGATCGCCTGGCGCACGCGGCTCGGGCCGGGCAGATTCGCGAGACCCTTGGCGCTCATGTGCCAGTGCGGCGAGACGATGCCCGAGTCCAGCACCGCGATGCCCACGCCGCTGCCATCCAGGCGGCTGCCGCGCGGGCGTGCCAACGCCGCCTCGGGCGTGCCGGTGGTCTGCTGCAGCACGCTGGCGCTGCGGATGACCGGCCGGTTCGGCGAGATCATCAACACGTCGGGATCGTTCGCCAGGTCCAGCAGGCGCGATACCGGCAGCACGACGGCCATGGCCTGCTGCGACGGATACGCATAGGACACCACCCCGCCCAGCCGGAGCACGCGGCCGATCAGGCCGGTCAACAGGTCGGTGTCGGTGGCGCGCACGCTGACGATCACGCTGACTTGCGCGCCGCCCGCGGTGTTTCGCAGCCAGGGCAGCACCGGCAGCGGGCCACCGTCGAGAAGGGTCTGCAGCGAGGTGCTCAGCTTGGCGCGGCCGTCCTGGTCCTGCGCGCTGCCCGGGGCCGCGCACAGCAGGCCCGCCGTCGCAGCCAGCGCCGCGAGGCCGGTGCGCAGGCGGCGACCGAGTTGACTGAGGTGGATGGACACATTTCCTCCGATGCATTCACCGGTCATTCGCGCCGGCGAGCGCAGGGTACGCGGCAGTCCATCGCCGTTGGGGGCCTCGCTCGGTGATCACGTCGTGCGCCAAGAACAATTGCACACCGGCCCGCCGGCGGCACCCGGAACGTGGGGAGGCAATAGTTGGCAGCGGTTACACGCCGATGTGGCGCACGCAACGCCCGTCAGTCGAGCCGCGGCAGGTCGAAGCGCCGCTCGAGCAAGTCGGCGTCGTCGAAGTGGCGGCGGCCGACGAAGGCGGTGGCGTGGTGGCCCCATTGCCGCATCGCGCCGGCGCTGGCGATGCCCATCGGCCAGAAGAAGAAGCGCTCGGCGCGCTCGCTGCCGGCCACCAGGCCGTCGGGGCCGTAGAGGCTGCGCGTTCCGCCGTCGGGCAGGGGAAGGCGTTGCAGGTCCGAGTCCGGGCGGCGTGCGTAGCGGTGGTCGCCCTTCGCGGCCGACGGGGCCGTCGAGATGCCGAGCACGTAGTGCGTCGCCGACTCGATGCGCACGACGATCCGCTCGCCCTGCGCGAGCGAGGGCAGTGGCGCCGGCACGAAGGCCCATTCCTCGTCGGTCGGTGCACCGGGCTTGAGCGTGACGCCAAGCGCCGGGAAGAACAGGTGATAGCAGCCGCAGGCGTGGATGGTGTCGACCATCAGCAGGCGACCGCTGGAGCCGAGGGTCAGGCGCACGACCACGCCGTCGAGTGCACCGCCGAACAGGTCGAACGGGCCACGACGCGGGCGTTCGGGGAACCACAGCGTGTACACAAGCTGCAGCAAGGGCCGGCCCTGCACGAGGGTGTGGGCGATGCGCTGGTAGACCACCGGCCGGGTGGTGTCGATGGCCACGCCACCCTCGGCCTGCCATGTGGGCGTGCCGATCGCGTCGAAGAGGCCCCGCGCTTCGACGTCGAACAGCGGCGCATGCGCGGCAAGCAGGTGTTCGGTGGCGGCCTCATCGAGCTGCGGCAGGCCGAGCGGATCGCGCTCGAGCGCTGCGGCTTGCGCGTTGGTCGCCTGCGCGTCAGGCACGAGACGCGTCGCGGGCCGTGCGTTCGCAGCGGCGTCGCGCATCGCCGCTTCATGTTCGGTCTGCCAACGCTCGACGCCGGCGAAGAAGGGCCGGCGCGTCAGCGCGTACAGGCCGGTCACGCGCAGTGCCGCGCTGTAGCGGTCGGGGACCTGTGCGCGCGAGAGCAGGGTCGGCCGCGCGGCGCCGTCGGTGCGCACCCTCTCGGTCAGCTGCTGCGAGCAGGCGGCCAGCTGCGCGGCCGACGGCAGCGCAGCCTCACGCGCCGGCAGGTTGTCGCGCTCGATCAGGCGGGCTTGGAGGTCGAGCGCGCGCGCACGTTGCAGCCAGGCGTCGAACGCGGTGTCGTTCGCGCGGGCCTGCGGCCGCAGCGCGGCGCCCAGGCGGTCGATCCGTAGCGACGGGAAGCCGGCGATGCGTTCGTGCTCGGCGTCGCGCACGCCGGCGCGGTCGACGGCGGCATCGAGCGCCTCGAACTCGCGCACGCAATCGGCGTCCTGCGGCGTGACCGCATGCAGCGCATACGGCCCGGGCGGCACCAGGCTGGCGCATCCCGCGAGCCAGAGCAGCGCGCCGAGCCCGAAGATCGTCAGCTTCATGCGTCCGGCAGCAGGTGCGCGATCGAGTTCGCGTAGTAGCGCAGCAGCGGTGCTTCATCCGTGCGGGCGCGGTACAGCCCGTCGACCGCGTCGACCAGATGGCGCTGCACCAGCATGCGCAGGCCGGCGCCGACCGCATAGTCCCAGTCGCTGCGCGGGACGTACAGGCGCGCGTTGCGGGCTTCGAGGTGGCGCACCAGTGCGCCGACCGCCGACTTGAGTTCGAGCTCGCCGATCGCGTGCTCGCCCTGCTGCAGCAGCACCGTGGCCACCAGCGGCACCGGCAGCACCGGGATCAGGCGGCCCACCTCGTCCATCAGGTGGCGACCGAGCGCGGCTACCTCGGCCTGGCGCTGCTCCTTCGGCAGATGGTCGAAGTCGATGTCGCGCGCGGCGGCCCAGGCCCGCACCGACACCGGCGTGCCGAAGTTGACGCAGGCATAACCCAGCCGGTGCCAGCGGCTGCGCAGCAGCAGCCACAGCTGATCGGCGACGAAGCGCAGCGTGCGCCAGCCGGCACGCATGCGGCCCGACTTCGGTGCGGCTGCGTCGCCCGACAGCAGCTGCGTGCGGTCCTCGAGCACGCGGTCGTAGTTCAGGCCCAGCGGCACGAACACCAGGTCGCGCTCGCCATGGGTGTGAAAGCCGCGCAGCATGTAGTCGAGCACGCCGAAGCGAGGCTCGCGCATGCGGCCGTCCTTCGTCAAGCCGCCTTCAGGGTAGACCGCCTGCGTGACGCCAGCCTCGGTGGCCATCGCGATGTAGCGCTCGAGCACGCGCCGGTACAGCTCGTCCTTCGAGTTGCGGCGCACGAAGTAGGCGCCCATCGCACGGATCAGCTGCTGCAGGCCCCACACGCGCGCCCACTCGCCCACCGCGTAGCTCAGTGCCGCGCGCTCGGCCGCGAGGTAGCTGGCAATGATGTAGTCCATGTTGCTGCGATGGTTCATCACGAACACCACCGTCGCGTCCTGGGGGATCGCGTTCAGGCCCGCGTCGTCGGTGTAGCCGATGCGCACGCGGTACAGGAAGCGTGACAGGTTCTTGCCGACCCAGTAGCCGAGGCGGAAGTACACGTAGGCGTTGAAGGCCGGCACGATCTCGCGCGCGTAGCGCTGCACCTGGTCCAGCGCCACCTCGCGCGGCATGCCGCGCGCGTCGGCGAAGGCCTGCGCCGCCAGTTGGACCTTGTCGTCGAAGATCAGGCGGTCGATCAGCGCCTGGCGCCGCACCTGCTGGAACGGGCGGATCGAGATCTTCAGGCGCCGCCCCACCTCGTCGAGCACGCGGTTGGCGCGGCTGCGCACGAACCAGCGCGCGCTGGGCATCAGCAGGCGGTCGAGCAGCGCCCAGGCTGCCAGCGCGCCGATCAGCAGTGCGAGCCACAGCGGCAGGGTGATGCTCGTGGACATGGGCCTCCTCGGTCCGGGCGCATGCTACGGCCTGCCGGATACTGCGGGCATGCACGACTTCCCCACGTCGCCGCCCGGACTGGCGCCGCTGCTGCGGCTCGAGGTCGAGGTCGGCGAGTTGGTCACGCTGGGGGCCATGGCCACCGGCGAGCGGCGGGTGGTGGCCATCACCGGCGGTCGCTTCGAGGGCGCGGGCGCCCTGCAGGGCTGGCAGGGCGCGGTGCTGCCCGGCGGCGCCGACTGGCAGCTGCTGCGCGCCGACGGCGTGCTCGAGGTCGACGCGCGCTACGTGCTGCAGGACGCGCAAGGTGCGCGTGTGCAGGTCGTGAGCCAGGGCCTGCGCCACGGCCCGCCCGAGGTGATTGCCGCGCTCGGGCGCGGCGAGTCCGTGGACCCCGTCGCCTACTATTTCCGCACCGCGATGCGCTTCGAGGCCGCGGCGCCGTCGTTGCAGCCGCTCAACCGCACGATCGCCGTGGCATTTGGTGCGCGCGACGCGCGACTGGTGCGCCTGTCGGTGTACGCGCTGACCTGACTGGCGGCCTCAGTCGCCGCCGATCATCCACTTGATCACGCCCTTCGCGATGAAGCCGATCATGCCGAAGCCGAGCACGAGGAAGAGCACGAAGGTGCCCATGCGGCCGGCCTTCGATTCGCGCGAGAGCTGCCAGATGATGAAGAACATGTAGCCGATGAACGCGGCCACGCCGAAGGTCATGCCGAACCAGGCGATCTGCGCCTCGTCGTAGCCGAACATCAGGCCTCCGGCGTCGAGGCGGGCTCGTCGGGCGGCACGCAGTCGCGGTAGGCGTGCCAGCTCGCGTGCGCGAGCAGCGGCACGACGACAATCAGCCCGAGCAGCAGCGTGGCCATGCCCAGGGCGGTGAGCGCCATCACGACGAAGGCCCACAACGCCATCGGTCCCGGCGCGGCGAGCACGACACGCCAGCTCGCGAGCACCGCGTCGAGCACGCGCACCGGCCGGTCGAGCAGCAACGGAATCGCCACTGCGCTGCTCGCGAACACCGGCGCGGCCAGCGCGCCACCGAGCAGCACCCAGGCCTCGAACGCCCAGCCGTGCTCGGCCAGCACCACATGGCGCAGGAAGTCGGCCGGCGTGTCCACGCGCTGCGGCGTGAAGCCGGTGACGAAGGAGGCCGAGGTCAACACCCAGCCCGTGCCGGCGAGCGCGAGCAGCGCGCCGAAGCGCATCAGGCGCCGTGCCTGCGCCCCGCGCGGCCACCAGGCGAGCATGGCCACGTCCATCGTGTGCGCGGCGCTCGAATCCTCGCCGCGCTCGAGCGCGCGGCTCACCGCGTACAGGCCGGTGGCGAGTACCGGTGCCACCAGCAGGAAGCCGCTGAACGCGCCGGCCAGGGCCCAGAAGCGGTCGTGCAGCAGGGCGAACACGAGGGCGCCGAACAGCGCCAGCGTCAGGCCATGCGACAGGCCCGGCCAGGGGGCGCGGGCCAGGTCGCGCGCGCCGAGCTTGAGCCAGCGCCAGGGATGGGCGAGGGTGATCGGCGGCGGTGTCATGGGCCGATGATGCCGCGCGCCCGGCCTGCGCGGCTTGATCTGCCGCGGCTCAGACGGCGGCCAGCAGGCGCCGTGCGGCCTCGGCCTGGGTCTCGGGCCGGCCGTCGGCCACGTCGAGCGTCAGGGCCTGCGCGTAGCCGGCGAAGTGCCGCTCGCTCGAGCGCAGGTAGAGCGGGTCGTAGTGCTGCGCCATCAGGTCGGCGAAGAGCGCGGCCCACTCGCCCGCGCGCGCCTGCGCCTGCCACTGCGTCACCTGCGCCTTGCCGCGCAGCTCGGTCAGCGCGCTCAAGTGTTCGCAGAAGCGTTCGACCTGCCGGGCGTAGAAGCCGTACTCCTCGAGCAGCAGCTGCACCCGTGCGTCGTCGGGCATCTGCACGATCACGCAGCGGCCGTCGGCGCGCATGCGCTCGATCAGCGCCTCGGGCAGGTGCAGCTGGCCGATGCGGCGGCTCTCGCTCTCGACGAACACCGGCTTGGACGCATCGAAGCGCGACAAGGCCTGCCACAGCGCCATCTCGAAACCCTTCTGCGAGGGCTGGCTCTCGTCCGGCAGGCCGCCGAGCACGCTGCCGCGGTGGCGCGCCAGGGCCTCGAGGTCGAGCACCTGCGCACCGGCGGCGGCGAGCGCCTGCAACAGCCGCGTCTTGCCGCTGCCGGTACGCCCGCCGATGACGACGAAGCGCAGCGCGCCCGGCAGCACATCGAGCTGCTCGCGCACGACCGTGCGGAAGGCCTTGTAGCCGCCCTGCAGCACCTGGACCCGGAAGCCGATCTGGCCCAGGAACCAGGACAGCGCACCGCTGCGCTGGCCGCCACGCCAGCAGTACACGAGCGGGTGCCAGTGCTGCGGCTTGTCCTGCGCATGCGCCTCCAGGTGTTCGGCGATGCGGCGTGCGACGATGGCGGCGCCGCGCTTGCGCGCGTCGAAGGTCGAGACCTGCTTGTACTCGGTGCCGACGGTGCGGCGCTCGTCGTCGTCGAGCACCGGCCAGTTGACGGCACCCGGCAGGTGGTCCTCGGCGTACTCGGCCGGCGAACGGGCGTCGATGATGGCGTCGAACGCGCCCAGCTTCGCGGCAGCATCGGCTGCGACGATGGGACGGACGCTCACGAGGAGCTCATGCCGGCTGCGCCAGCGAATCGAGCAGCTCGCTCTCGATCGCGATCTGGGTGCGGTTGTGCTGCAGCTCGGCGCCGTCGACGAGGAAGGTGTCCTCGACGCGTTCGCCCAGCGTGCTGATCTTGGCCAGCTGCAGGTTGATGCGGTGCTTCGCGAGCACGCGCGCGATGCCGTAGAGCAGGCCGCTGCGGTCGCTCGCGCTCACCGACAGGATCCAACGCTGCGCGCGTTCGTCCGGCCGCAGCGTGATGCGCGGCGTGACCGGGAAGCTCTTGACGCGCCTCGACACGCGGCCGCGCCGCGGCTCGGGCAAGGCACCGAGGGTGGTGAGCGCGCCGACGAGCTGGGTCTCGACCAGCGAGATCAGGTCGCGGTAGCCGGCGCTGTCGTCGACGTTGGGGTGCACGACCTGGAAGGTGTCCAGGCCATAGCCGGCGCGCGTGGTGTGCACCTTGGCGTCGAGCACCGAGAAGCCCGCGTTGTCGAAGTAGCCGCAGATGCGCGCGAACACGTCGGGCACGTCGGGCGTGTAGACCAGCACCTGCAGGCCCTCGCCGACCGACGACGCGCGCGCATGCACGACGGGCACCTCGGTCTTGACATGGCGCCACAACACGCGCGCATGCCAGGCGATGTCCGCCGGGTCGTGGCGCATGAAGTAGCCCAGGTCCAGCGTGTCCCACAGCGGCTTCTCGGTGTCGGGCAGCTGCGAGGCCAGGGCCAGCAGAGAGCGCGCCTCGGCCTTGCGCGACTCGATCTCGGTCTCGACACTCGGCTTGGCGCCGCCGAGCGCACGCAGCGTCAGGCGGTACAGGTCTTCCAGCAACTTGCCCTTCCAGGCGTTCCACACCTTCGGGCTGGTGCCGCGGATGTCGGCCACGGTGAGCAGGTACAGCGCGGTCAGCGTGCGCTGGTCGCGCACCTGGGCCGCGAAGGCGGCAATGACTTCGGGGTCCGACAGGTCCTCCTTCTGCGCCACATGGCTCATCGTCAGGTGGTGCCGCACCAGGAACTCGATCAGCTTCGCGTCCTCGCCGCCGATGCCGTGCTCGCGGCAGAAACGTCGCACCTCGCTGCCGCCGAGCTGCGAGTGGTCGCCGCCGCGGCCCTTGGCCACGTCGTGGAACAGCGCCGCCACCAGCAGCACGTAGGGCCGTTCGAACTGCGACGCGAGCTGCGAGCAGAAGGGGTACTCGTGCGCGTGCTCGGGGATGAAGAAACGGCGCACGTTGCGCACCACCATCAGGATGTGCTGGTCCACGGTGTAGACGTGGAACAGGTCGTGCTGCATCTGGCCGACGATGCGGCGGAACACCCACAGGTAGCGCCCCAGCACCGAGGTCTGGTTCATCAGCCGCATCACATGCGTCTGACCCAGCGGCTGGTGCAGGATCTCGATGAAGCGCGCGCGGTTCACCGGGTCGCGCCGGAACGCGGCGTCCATTGCGTTGCGCGCGTTGTAGAGCGCACGCAGGGTGCGCGCCGACAGGCCCTTCAGGCCCGGCTGCTGCTGGTAGAGCAGAAAGGTCTCGAGGACGGCGTGCGGCTCGCGCTTGTACAGATCGTCGTCGACCACCTCGATCAGGCCGCTGCGGTCGAAGAAACGCTCGTTGATCGGTCGCATCGGCAGGGCTTCGCTGCCCAGGATGCGCTCCTCGATGTTGAGCATCAGGATCTGGTTCAGCTGCGCCACCGCCTTGGCGGCCCAGTAGTAGCGCCGCATCAGCAGCTCGGACACGCGCTGGCCATGCTTCGGTTTGAGGCCGAAGCTGGTGGCCACCGCGGTCTGCAGGTCGAACACCAGGCGGTCCTCGCGCCGCCCGGCGATGGTGTGCAGGCGCGCGCGGATCATCTTCAGCACGCCTTCGTTGCGCTGCAGCTGCTTGACCTCGAAGGGCGTGGCCAGGCCCTTGGCGCCCAGCTCGGCCCAGCTGCGGCCCAGGCCCGCCGCGCGCGCCACCCACAGCAGCACCTGCAGGTCGCGCAGTCCGCCCGGGCTTTCCTTGCAGTTGGGCTCGAGCGAGTAGGCCGTGTCCTCGTACTTGGTGTGGCGCTGGCGCATCTCCAGCGTCTTGGCGCGCAGGAAGGTGCGCGGATCCATGTCCTGGCCCAGGCGCTGGCGCAGGGCGACGAACAGGCGCTTGGTGCCGGCCACGTGGCGGCTCTCGAGCAGCGCGGTCTGCACCGTCACGTCGCGCGCCGACTCGACCGCACACTCCTCGATCGTGCGCACCGACGAGCCGATCTCCAGCCCGATGTCCCAGCACGCGGTGATGAAGCGCTCGACCGACGGCCGCGCCGCCTCGGTGCCCACGTCGTCGGGCAGCAGCACCAGCACGTCGACGTCGGAGTGCGGGAACAGTTCGCCGCGGCCATAACCGCCGGCGGCCACCAGCGCCGCGCCGGCCGGCAGCTGGCTCGCGATCCAGAGCTCGGTCAGCGTGGTGTCGACCAGGCGCGCCAGGCCGCGGATCAGGGAGGTGGCCGCCTGGGCGCTCGGGCGCGCGGCGGCAAAGGTCTCGAGCAGTGCGTTCTTGTCGGCGCCCAGCTTCAGGCGCATGCGCGCCAAGCCCTGGGTCGGCTGCGGGACGGCCGACATGGCAGCGTCAGGCCGTGGCGGCGACGGCGGCGGGCTGGGCGGTTCCGTAGCCCGCGGTCGCGAACGGCGGCGGCGGCGGGCTGCCGGCCGACACCGTGAGCACTTCGTAGCCGGTCTCGGTGACGACCACGGTGTGCTCCCACTGCGCCGACAGCGAGCGGTCCTTGGTGACGATGGTCCAGCCGTCGTAGTGGCCGCCCTTGCGGTCCTCGCGGATGTCGCGCCGGCCGGCGTTGATCATCGGCTCGACCGTGAACACCATGCCCGGCACCAGCTCCTCGAGCGTGCCGGGGCGGCCGTAGTGCAGCACCTGCGGCTCCTCGTGGAAGCGCTGGCCGATGCCGTGGCCGCAGAACTCGCGCACCACCGAGAAGCCGGCGTTCTCGGCGAAGGTCTGGATCGCATGGCCGATGTCGCCCAGGCGCGCGCCGGGCTTGACTCTCACGATGCCCTTCCACATGGCCTCGAAGGTCACGTGACACAGGCGCTTCGCGGCGATGCTGCCCTCGCCGACGACGAACATGCGGCTGTTGTCGCCGTGCCAGCCTTCCTTGGTGATCACGGTGACGTCGATGTTGACGATGTCGCCGCTCTTCAAGGGCCGTTCGACCGGGATGCCGTGGCAGACCTCGTGGTTGACCGAGGTGCACAGCGACGCCGGGTAGGGCGGGTAGCCGGCCGGCGCGTAGTTCAGCGTCGCCGGCACCGTGCCCTGCACGTTGACCATGTAGTCGTGCGCCAGCTTGTCGATCTGCAGTGTCGTGATGCCCGGCACCACGTGCGGCGTCAGGAAGTCCAGCACCTCGGACGCGAGGCGGCCCGCCACGCGCATGGCGTCGATGTCGGTGGGGGTCTTGAGGGTGATCGTCATCGCAGGGTCGGCCAACGGCGCGGGATTATCCCACCCGGCCCGTAAAATCGCGGCCTCCGGTCCAGAAGCCCGCGCCGCGAGCGGGCGCAGCCCCACCCCCGCATGACTTCCGCCCCCAAGCACCTGATGCATTTCGAGGGCGGCAACGCCCTGTCCGCCTTCCGCGCCCAGGGGCTGTTGGCGCGGCTGGCCGAGACCTGCCCACGCATCGTCAGCGTCACGGCGCGCCATGTGCACTGGGTCTGGAGCGATGCGATGCTGGACCGGGTCACCCTGGACAAGCTGGCCGCGCTGCTGAGCTACGGCGACCCGGCGCCGGCCGACGCCGACGGCGCGCTGGTGGTCGTGATGCCGCGCCTGGGCACCGTGTCGCCCTGGGCCAGCAAGGCCACCGACATCGCGCACAACTGCGGCCTGCCGATCCACCGCGTCGAGCGGGTCACCGAGTTCCGGCTGCAGGTCAAGGGTGGGTTGCTGGGCAGCAAGCCCTTGTCGGCCGACGAACTGCGCGCCACCGCGGCGCGGCTGCACGACCGCATGACCGAGCATGTGGCCTTCGAGCGCGAGGCGGCGCGCCACCTGTTCGACGCGCGCGAGGCCGAGCCGATGGCGCATGTGGACGTGCTGGGCCGCGGCCGCGTGGCGCTCGAGGGCGCCAACGTCGAGTTCGGCCTCGCGCTGTCGGACGACGAGATCGACTACCTTATCGCCGCTTTCCAGGGTCTCGCGCGCAACCCGACCGATGTCGAGCTGATGATGTTCGCGCAGGCCAACAGCGAGCACTGCCGGCACAAGATCTTCAACGCCGAGTTCGTCATCGACGGCGCGAAGCAGCCACTGTCGATGTTCGGCATGATCCGCCACACCGAGAAGACCTCGCCGCAGCACACCGTCATCGCCTACGCCGACAACGCGGCGGTGATGGAAGGCGGCCCGGCCGAACGCTGGATGCCGCAGGGCTTCACCAATGCGCCGCCCTACGGCGCGCGCGAGACGACCGCGCATGTGCTGATGAAGGTGGAGACGCACAACCACCCGACCGCGATCTCTCCGCACCCGGGGGCTTCCACCGGCGCCGGCGGCGAGATCCGCGACGAGGGCGCCACCGGCCGCGGCGCGCGGCCGAAGGCGGGGCTGACCGGCTTCTCGGTGTCGAACCTGCATCTGCCGGGTACCGACGAGCCCTGGGAGAAGGACCCGGTCGGCAAGCCCGAGCACATCGCGAGTGCGCTGCAGATCATGACCGAGGGGCCGCTCGGCGGCGCGGCGTTCAACAACGAGTTCGGCCGGCCGAATCTCGGCGGCTACTTCCGCGTCTTCGAGCAGGACGTGGCGGGCGTGCGCCGCGGCTACCACAAACCGATCATGATCGCCGGCGGCGTCGGCTCGATCGATGCCGGCCAGACGGCCAAGATTCAATTCCCCGCCGGCACGCTGCTGGTGCAACTCGGCGGCCCGGGCATGCGCATCGGCATGGGCGGCGGCGCGGCGAGTTCGATGGCCGCCGGCAGCAACACCGCGGCACTGGACTTCGACAGCGTGCAGCGCGGCAACCCCGAGATCCAGCGCCGCGCGCAGGAGGTCATCAACCACTGCTGGGCGCTCGGTGACAAGAACCCGGTGCTGGCGATCCACGACGTGGGGGCCGGCGGCATCAGCAACGCCTTCCCGGAACTGGTGGACGGCGCGGGCAAGGGCGCGCGCTTCGACCTGTCGAAGGTGCCGCTGGAGGAGACCGGCCTCGCGCCGAAGGAGGCCTGGTGCAACGAGAGCCAGGAGCGCTACGTGATCGCGCTCGACCCTGCGCTGTTGCCCCTGTTCGAGCAGATGTGCGAGCGCGAACGCTGCCCGTTCGCGATCGTCGGCGTGGCCACGGATGCGCCGCAGCTGGTGCTGGCGGATGAGACCACGCAGGCGATCGACATGCCGATGGAGGTGCTGCTCGGCAAGCCGCCGAAGATGCTGCGCGACGTGACGCGCATCGCGCGCGCCGAGGCGCCGCTGGATCTCACCGGTGTCAAGCTCGAACAGGTGGCGCTCGACGTGCTGCGCCACCCGACCGTGGCGAGCAAGCGCTTCCTGGTCACGATCGGCGACCGCACGGTCGGCGGCCTGAACCACCGCGACCCGATGGTCGGCCCCTGGCAGGTGCCGGTGGCCGATTGCGCGGTGACGCTGGCCGACTTCAAGGGCTTCCGTGGCGAGGCGATGGCGATGGGCGAGCGCACGCCGCTGGCCTCGCTCAATGCGCCGGCTTCGGGCCGCATGGCGGTGGCCGAGGCGATCACCAACCTGCTCGCCGCGCCGATCGAGCTGTCGCGGATCAAGCTGTCATGCAACTGGATGGCTGCCTGCGGCGAGCCGGGCGAGGACGCGGCGCTGTACGACACGGTGCACGCGGTCGGCATGCAGCTGTGCCCGGCGCTGGGCATCGGCGTGCCGGTCGGCAAGGACAGCCTGTCGATGAAGACGAGGTGGCGAGATGGCGAACGGAGCCGGCAGGTCACCGCGCCGGTGTCGCTGATCGTCACCGCTTTCGCGACGCTCGACGACGTGCGCGGCACGCTGACGCCGCAATTGCAGCCCGGCGACACGACGCTGATCCTGATCGACCTCGGCGCCGGCCGCATGCGCCTGGGCGGCTCGATGCTGGCGCAGGTGCTGGGCCGCTTCGGCCATGAGGTGCCCGACCTCGACGAGCCGCCACGGCTGAAGGCGCTGGTGGCCTCGATCAACGCGCTGCGCGCCGACGACAAGCTGCTGGCCTACCACGACCGCAGCGACGGGGGCCTGTGGGCCGCGGTGTGCGAGATGGCCTTTGCCGGCCACCTGGGCGTGAGCCTGAACGTCGACCTGCTGGTGACCGAGGGCGACGGCATCGCCGACAGCCGCGCCGAGTACGGCGACTCGAAGAACTGGGCCAGCCAGGTGAGCGAGCGCCGCAACGAGCGCACGCTCGCTGCGCTGTTCAACGAGGAACTCGGCGCAGTGATCCAGGTGCGCACGGCCGAGCGCGACGCGGTGATGGCGGTGCTGCGCGAGCATGGCCTGTCGAAGTTCTCGCACACGATCGGCAAGCCCAATCCGCGCGGCGTGGTCGAGGTCTGGCGCGATGCCAAGGCGATCTTCAGCGCCCCGCTGCGCGACCTGCACCAGGTGTGGGACGAGGTCAGCTGGCGCATCGCGCGCTCGCGCGACAACCCGGCCTGCGCCGACATGGAGCACGAGGCGGCGGGCCGCAGCGACGACCCGGGCCTGCACCTGCACCTGAGCTTCGATCCGCGCCAGGCGCCGACGGTCATGAGTGCACGACCGAAGGTCGCGATCCTGCGCGAGCAGGGCGTCAACTCGCAGGTCGAGATGAGCTATGCGATGCACGCTGCGGGCTTCGACACCTTCGACGTGCACATGACCGACCTGCAGAGCGGGCGCGCGCGCCTGGACCAGTTCGTCGGCTTCGTCGCCTGCGGCGGTTTCAGCTACGGCGACACGCTCGGCGCCGGCGAGGGCTGGGCGCGCTCGATCCTGTTCAACCCGGCGCTGGCCGAGCAGTTCGCGGCCTTCTTCAACCGCAAGGACAGCTTTGCACTCGGCGTGTGCAACGGCTGCCAGATGATGGCCGCGCTGTCGCCGATCATCCCCGGCGCCAACGAGTGGCCCAAGTTCACGCGCAACCGCAGCGAGCAGTTCGAAGGCCGGCTGGCGCTGGTGGAGGTGCTCGACTCGCCGTCGATCTTCTTCGCCGGCATGGCCGGCAGCCGGATCCCGATCGCGGTGGCGCACGGCGAAGGTTATGCCGACTTCTCGCAGCGCGGCGATGCCAGGACGGTCAAGCGCGCGATGCGCTTCGTCGATCACCACGGCCAGCCCACCGAGGCCTACCCCGCCAACCCCAACGGCAGCCCCGAGGGCCTGACCGCGGTGACCACGGCCGACGGTCGCTTCACCGTGCTGATGCCGCACCCCGAGCGTGTGTTCCGCAACGTCCAGATGAGCTGGACCGCCGGCCACCCGGCGACGCACAGCCCGTGGATGCGCATGTTCCACAACGCCCGGCGCTGGGCCGGCTGAACGCGGGACAGCGGTGTTGAAGACAGCAGCCCGTTGGTTCGTCGCCTTGTTTGCAGGGTTGTCGCTGCTGGCGGCCGCACACGCGCAGCCGGCTTCCGCACCGGCAGCCTCAGCCGCTGCGCCCGCGCTGCGCCTGTTCGCGGTCGAGATCCGCACCGGTGCGCAGTGGAACAGCGCGTTGCCGCCGAACCAGCAGCCGCTGATGCGCGAGCACTCGGCCAACCTGCGCAAGCTGCGCGAGGAAGGGCGCATCCGCGTCGGTGCGCGCTATGGCGAGGTGGGGCTGATCGTGCTGGAGGCCGCGACGATCGACGAGGCGCGTGCCTGGATGGACGCCGACCCGGCGATGCGCGCCGGCGTCTTCCGTTTCGAGATCCATCCGCTGGGCGTCATCTTTCCGGGCACACTGGCGCGCTAGGGACGCAGCATGCTGGGCCGACGCCCGGCCAGTCGCATGGCATGCCCCCGGCGCGCGGGCAGCCACCTGGGACTGTTCGACATGCAACGGAAGTTGCTGGCCTGTTTCGAGGCGGTGGCCTTGCACTGAACATTCCCGACTGCGCGGGCGCAGAATCCGCCTCGCGCCGCCTCCGGCGTCTCACCCCTGCTAGGAGAACCCATGAAGAAGTCACTGATTCTGGTTTCGCTCGCCACCGCCTGCGGCCTGGCCTTCGCGCACAACTGCCCCAACGAGATGAAGGCCATCGACGCCAAGCTGGCCACCAATCCCAAGCTGGCCGACGCCGACCTGGCCAAGGTGAAGAAGCTGCGCGCGGACGGCGAGGCCGCGCACAAGGCCGGCAAGCACGACGACTCGATGAAGGCGCTGGGCGAAGCGAAGAAGGCGCTCGGCATCTAGGTTGGGCGCTCGGCCGTCGCGTGGCAATCCGTCGTGAGCGCCTCGACCGGGGCACCGCATGCACCGTCCCCGAGGCGCTCGCACTCGGATCACCTGGCACCCGACAGCGGCCGGGTCGCGCCCACCTCCAGGGTCAGCAGCACGGCAATCGCGGTCGTGAGGGATCCAGAGACGGGGCCGTGAATCTGCCCGTGGCCTGTCGGCCCGAAGGCTCGTACACGGATCCTCGGAGGCCCGATGCGAGCCGCGAGATGCTGCGCTTCTTCTTCAGCCAGCCCCGCCGCGCAGCGCACTGACGATCGTCGAAGCCTGTTCGCTGGCGTACAGACTGAGCAGCTCAACCAGGCCACTCTGGTGGCGGCATCGGGCTCTCCGATGTCGCACCCTTTCTGGAATCCACCGGAGTACCTGCAATGAATGCATCGAAGTTCCTCATCACGACCGTATCGGCCCTGTCCGTGGTCGGTGCCATCGGCCTGGCTTACGCGCAAACGACCACGACGACGCCTGCCGACGCCGCGAGCGCACCCTTGGTC
Source organism: Aquincola sp. (assembly GCA_022841885.1). GTDB lineage: Bacteria > Pseudomonadota > Gammaproteobacteria > Burkholderiales > Burkholderiaceae_C > CADEEN01. The sequence continues at coordinate 138,406 of JALHQP010000001.1, forward strand.
ACGACCACGCCGTCGACGACGACGATCACCACGCCGTCGACGACGATCACCACGCCCTCGACCACGACCACGATGCCGTCGACCACGACCACGACCACGATGCCGGCCGACACCAGTTCGTCGACTGCCGTGCGCGATCCGATCGCAGACCGGAACTGAGCCCGACTCTCTGATCCCGGCGCACTCGCGTTGACAGCGATGGACCGCAACGAGTTGCGGGGCGACCTGAGGCGAGGGCTGCTCGCCGGAGTGGCGATTGCCGCCTTGATGTTGCCGCAAGCGGCTGAACCAGGCGCGGCCCGGCAGGCCGGGGCTCGCGCAACGCCAGACGCGCAGGCCGGTTCGCGCCTGGCCGACTTCGGCCCTGAAACGCCGGGCCCGGACGCGCGCCGGCTGGCGGACTGGATTGCCGACTCGGCAGACAACGGCGGTGCGGACTTCGTCATCGTCGACAAGCGCCACGCGATCGTGTTCGTGTTCGATGCGCAAGCGCGCCTTCGTGGCAGCAGCCCCGTGTTGCTCGGTGCGGCACGGGGCGACGACTCCGTGGCCGGCATCGGTGCGCGGCCGATCGAGCTGGTCCAACTGCACGAGCGCACCACGCCGGCTGGGCGTTTCGTGGCCGAACGCGGACGCAACGCGCAGGGCGAGGACGTGGTCTGGGTCGACTACGACGCGGCGGTGTCGATGCACCGCGTGCGAACGACCCACGCCGAGGAGCGCCGCGCCGAGCGCCTGGCCACGCCTTCCATCGACGACAACCGGATCTCCTACGGCTGCATCAACGTGCCGGTGGCGTTCTACAACACCTACATCGGCCCGGCCTTCGCGTCGCGCCGTGGCGTGGTCTACGTGCTGCCCGAGGTCCGGTCGCTGCCGCAGGTCTTCAGTTCTTACGCCGCCCCGAACGCGCGCGCCATCGCGCTCGCGGCCGGGGCACACACGCAGGCCCGTTGACTCCAGGACAAGCGCCGCTTGTCACTGCGAGATCGCGGCGGCCGTTCAACCCGCAAGGAGCCCTCATGGCGATCCACCCATTGCAACGCCGTAGATCCGCGGCCCCATCGCCGGGCGCCATGCCAGCGCTGCCCCACGAGCGAGATGAATCCGTCGGCGCCGTCGCCGTCGCACCCGATCGCGTGATCGCGCGCGCCAAGCTCGACATCGACGCGGGCCTGGTCGACACCGACATGCGGGCCACGCCCGGCCTGGATGCGGCGCGCCGCGAGCAACTCGTGCCGGGTCCCGGTGGCCAGCCGCTGGTGGTGTCGGACCGACGCAAGCGTCGGCGCTGAAGCCAGTCGCTTGTCGCATTGCACTGCCATTGCCAGACACCGTCCTAAAGGATCGCATCGTGACAAAGCCAGGCCCGAAGGTCGCACGCAAACAAGTTCGTCGTACCGCCACCGAACGCCGCCAGCCCGCCGGCGCGCGGGAGGTTCAGGCTGCCGTGATGCAGGCCCTGGTGGCCGCAACCCCTCACAACGCGGCCAAGACCAGCGAGTACGGCCGCGACAACGCGCTGGCGCCCCCGCGCGGCGCTGTCGTGGCGACCGACCACGCCAGCGCGCTGGCCAGCACGTTGAGCGAAGGCAACCTGTCCGGCAAGACCGGCGGCCAAGTGCCGGTTGCGGGGCGCAGCGCGATGCTGGGCTCGCTGGACATGGCGCGCTCGGACGCCACCGACCAGGTGCTGACCACGAACCAGGGCGTGGCCGTGGGCGACAACCAGAACTCGTTGAAGGCCGGCCTGCGCGGGCCGACGTTGCTGGAAGACTTCGTCCTGCGCGAGAAGATCACCCACTTCGACCACGAGCGCATTCCCGAGCGCGTGGTGCATGCGCGAGGCTCGGCCGCGCACGGCGTGTTCGAGGCCTATCGATCGCTGAGCGAGATCACCCGCGCCGCGCCGTTCCAGGCGGCGGGCAAGACCACGCCGGTGTTCGTGCGCTTTTCCACCGTGGCCGGCGAACGTGGCTCGGCCGACACCGCGCGCGACGTGCGCGGCTTCGCCGTCAAGTTCTACACCGACGAGGGCAACTGGGACCTGGTGGGCAACAACATCCCGGTCTTCTTCATCCAGGACGCGATGAAGTTCCCCGACCTGATCCATGCCGTGAAGCCCGAACCCCACCACGGCATGCCGCAGGCGGCGTCGGCGCACGACACCTTCTGGGACTTCGCCTCGCTGATGCCCGAGACCACGCACACGCTGATGTGGGTGATGTCCGACCGCGGCATCCCGCGCAGCCTGCGCATGATGCAGGGCTTCGGCGTGCACACCTTCCGGCTCGTCAACGCGATGGGGGAGTCGCAGTTCGTCAAGTTCCACTGGAGGCCGCTGCTCGGCACCCACTCACTGGTGTGGGACGAAGCGGTGAAGATCGCCGGGGCCGACGCCGACTTTCATCGACGCGACCTGTGGGAGGCCATCGAGGCCGGCGAGTCCCCGGAGTGGGAGCTCGGCCTGCAGCTGTTCACCGAGGCGCAGGCCGAGGAGTTCAGCTTCGACGTGCTCGACGCCACCAAGCTGATTCCCGAGGAGCTGGTGCCAGTGACGCCGGTGGGCCGCATGGTGCTCAACCGCAACCCGGACAACTTCTTCGCCGAGACGGAGCAGGTCGCGTTCTGCACTGCGCACGTGGTGCCCGGCATCGACTTCAGCAACGACCCGCTGCTGGCGGGCCGCATTCACTCATACATCGACACTCAGATCACGCGGCTTGGCGGAGCGAACTTCCACGAGATCCCGATCAACGCCCCGCTGGCGCCGGTGCACAACAACCAGCGCGACGGCCTGCACCGCCAGGCCATCCCGCGCGGACGCGCGGCCTACGAGCCCAACTCGCTCGGAGGCGGCTGCCTGTTCCAGGCCGGTGCGGCGGGGTTCGTTTCGTTCCCGCAGCCGGTGGACGGCGAGAAGCTGCGCGGCAAGCCGGAGAAGTTTGCCGACCACTACACCCAGGCCACGCTGTTCTACGACAGCCAGACCGAGACCGAGCAGGCGCACATCGTCGGCGGCTTCCGCTTCGAGCTGAGCAAGATCACGGTGCCGGCGATCCGCGAGCGCATGGTGGCTTCGCTGGCCAACGTGTCAGCCGAACTGGCCGCGGCGGTGGCCGACGGACTCGGCATCGACGTGCCTCCGGCGCTGCCCAGGGCGCAGGCCATGCGCGAGACGCCGGAGGTGGCGCTGTCACCGGCGCTGTCGCTGACCGCGCTGCCCGGCGACGGTGGCATTCGCACGCGCAAGGTGGCGATCCTCGCCGCGGACGGCGTGGAGGGCGCCTCGATCGTCGCCGTTGCGTCTTCGCTGGCCGCCGCGGGTGCCGTGCCCAGCATCATCGCGCCTCGCCTCGGTCGCGTGGGAACCTCGGACGGCACTGCGCTGGAGGCTTCGGGCACCCTGGAGAACTCGGCGCCGGTGCTGTTCGACGCCCTCGTGCTGCCCGACGGCGAGGCCGGGGTCGCTTTGCTGGCCCTGCACGGACAGGCTTCGGAGTTCGTTCAGAACCAGTACCGGCATGGCAAGACCATCCTGGCGCTCGGCGCTGCACAGGGGCTGCTCGACAGGTCGGGCATCGCCGCGGCCTTGGCCTCGGGCAAGCCCGATCCCGGCTTGGTGTTCGGCACCATCGACAAGCTGGCCGATGCAGTGGCCGCGTTCATCGTGGCGGCGGGAAAGCACCGTCACCCGACCCGGGAGACCGAGCCCCCGCGGGTCTGAACCCACCCCGGCGCGTGCCGCCGCGCAACGGCCTCGGAGGGGTCACTGCGCGCGCGCGCCCAGCTTGGCCATCGTGGCCAGCCAGCCGGCGCGCGTGTCGGCGCTCGTGCCCTCGACGTTGCCGAACAGCGTCTCGCGCACCGGCGCGAAGCCGATGAAGCCGAGGATGTTGCGCTCCAGCGCCTTCACGCTGTGGGCGCGGAAGAAGTAGCGGTACACCAGCGCCGGCATCCCCATCGTCACGACGACCCGTGCCGAACGGCCTTTCAGCGCCTTCGGCCCCATCGGTCCGCCCGGCCCCTTCGGAAAGGCCCAGCCTGGGCGCGCCACCTGCTCGATGAAGGCCTTGAGCATGGCCGGCATGTCGCCCATCCAGAGCGGGAACACGATCACCAGGTGCTCGCAGCGCATCAGCGCCGCTTGCACCGGCGCCAGTGCGCTGGGCACCGGCGCGTTCTGCCACTCCTGTGCGCTGCGCAGCAGCGGCACGTCGAACTGCGCCAGGTCGATGATCTCGACCTCGTGGCCCGCCTTGTGCGCGCTGTCGGCATAGGCCTGTGCGAGCGCGCGACCGAGCCGCCCCTCCGCCGGGTCCGGGTGGCCGACGAGGATCAGGATGCGCTTGTGCTTGTCATCGTTCATGCACCAATGCTCGCCGCCGCCGCCCCGGCGCGGCTTGATGCGGCGCAACGACAGCGCTGCCGCTAAAGTGCGCGGCCATGCCCACCCCCGCCCAGGTCGACGCGCTGGCCGAGCTGCTCGCCACGCGCACGCCCATCGTCGTGATCGAGACCCACGACGAGCGACGCGTTGCCGCGCTGTTCGGCCTGGTGGCGCAACGCGGCAACCGCGAGGTGTGGCAGTGGTCGGCCAGCCGCGGCCTGCGCGTCGCGCACAACCTGAAGCTCGAACTGGCCGACATGGGTACCGGGCCGCTCGGCGCCGACGCCAACGACACCAAGGAGCTGCCGCAGGCCCTGGCCGCGGTGGAGAAGCTCAAGGGCAACCCGCTGGTGCTCTTCCTCGACATCCACCCGTTCCTCAGCAACCCGGTCATCACGCGGGCGATGAAGGAGCTGGCGCTGAAGACCGAGGCCAAGGGCCTGCAGACCGTCTTCGTCGGCCACGACATCGCGTTGCCGGACGAGCTGGCGCCGTACGCGAGCCGCTTCGAACTCGAGCCGATGACGCTCGAGCGCATCAAGAGCCTGTTCAGCGAGGAACTGCAGGTGCGGCGCCAGCGCAGCGGCGGCGACCTGGCGGGCGAGCGCGCGACGCTGGAGTCGCTGATGCGCCACATGGTCGGCCTGCCCGAACCGTCGGTGCGGCACATGGTGCGCACCACGCTGGCCGACGGCCGCATCTGCACCGCCGACCTGGCGCGCATCCTGGCCTTGAAGCGCGAGGTGATGGGCGCTGCCGAACTGCTGGTGTTCGAGCAGAACCTGCCCGGCATGGACCAGGTGGCCGGCATGAAGGCGCTCAAGCGCTGGCTGCTGCTGCGCCGCGAGGCCTTCCTGCAGGGCAACGCCACGGGCCTGCCACCGCCGCGCGGCGTGCTGCTGCTGGGCGTGCAGGGCGCGGGCAAGAGCCTGGCGGCCAAGGCGGTGGCCGCAAGCTGGCAGGTGCCCCTGTTCCGCATGGATTTCGGTGCCCTGTTCGACAAGTTCCAGGGTGAGAGCGAACGCAAGTTGCGCGAGGCGCTGCGCGTGGCCGACGCGATGCAGCCCTGCGTGCTGTGGATGGACGAGGTGGAGAAGGGCCTGTCCACCGGCAGCGGCGACGGCGACACCGGTGCCGGCCAGCGCATGCTCGGCACGCTGCTGACCTGGATGGCCGAGCGCAAGTCGGCGGTGTTCCTGGTCGCGACCGCGAACGACATCGAGCGCCTGCCGCCCGAGCTGATGCGCAAGGGCCGCTTCGACGAGATCTTCTTCGTCGACCTGCCCGACGCCGCCACGCGCGAGGCCATCCTGCGCATCCACCTCGGCAAGCACCGCATCGACGCCGACAACGCGGTCCTCGCCGAACTGGCGCGGGCCTGCGAAGGTTTTGCCGGCGCCGAGATCGAGGCCGCGGTGCTGGCGGCGCGCTACGAGGCGCACGCGCTCGGCCAGCCGGCCGGTGCGTCGCACGTGCGCGCCGAACTCGGGCGCACCAAGCCGCTGTCGGTGACGCGTGCCGAGGCGATCGGCTCGCTGCGGGCCTGGGCGGCCGATCGGACGGTCAGCGCGGACTGAGCTGCCGCTCGCGCGCGGTTGATGTTTCGGACGTCAGTGCATCGGCGCGTGCGCGCTCGGCTTCCAGCGGGCGGACTTCCATCGCCAGGCCGCAAGCGATGCAGGGGTTCTGGGCGATGATCGCCGCCGCCTCGTCGAGGCTGGCCGCACGCACGAACCAGTAGCCGCCGACCACCTCCTTGGCCTCGGCGAAGGGGCCGTCGATGACGCGCTCGGCCGTGACGAGCCGGCCCTCGCGCGCGGCAGCCGCGAGCCCGCGCCGATGACGCCCTCGGCCAGCAGGCGCTCGTACCAGACATAGAAGCGGTCGATCGCGTCCTGGATGCGCTCGGGCGTCGCGTCCTCGGCCCATTGGCCGCGCGAGATGACGAGGTAGTCGTGCAGGGGGTCTTGGGAACTCATGGGGCGGGCTCAGCCTTGAACGGACTCGACCTCTTCGGTCGTGAAGCCCGCCGGGAGCACCACTTCCAGCATCTCGATGTCGTCGCTGTGCCCGAGCTCGCGGTGCCGGATGCTGGGCGGCTGGTGAACGCAGGAACCGGCCTCGAGGCGCACCACACCCTGGCCTTCATACTCGAATTCGATCCAGCCTTTCAGGATGTAGACCAACTGGAACGACGTCTTGTGCAAGTGCGGCTGGCTCGAAAACGCCTTGCCGGCGGCCGCGCGGATCACATGCGCGTCAACGCGGCCTTCGGTCGCTTGCTTGATCCCCAGGTCGCGATACTCGTAGAACGAGCGCAGGCCCCGCTCGAACGTCGCATCCTTGGCGTGTGAGGCGACGAAGCCTTTCGTGGTCATGGGCTGCCTTTCCGGGCGCGCAGAGGCAGCGACTGTAGCGCCGGTGCGGCGCCACCGCCTCGCCTCACTCCCCCGCGGCCAGCACCACGGCCTGCTTGCGCTGCTGTCCGCCGCGCCACAGCGTCAGCGTCACGCTGTCGCCGGGCGCGCGGCGCTCGAGCTGCGACAGCATGTCGTCCAGGTCGGCCACCGGCTCGTCGTTGATCGCGGTGATCACGTCGCCCTGCACGACGCCGCCGCCGCGCTCGCGGCGGAAGGACTGCAGGCCGGCCTTGGCCGCCGGGCTGCCGTTGCCCACCTCGACGATCGGCACGCCGCGCGGCAGGCCGAGGGCACGCGCGAGGTTGGGCGGCCCCGCGGTGATGCCGATGGCCGGGCGCACGAAGCGGCCATCGCGGATCAAGCGCGGCACGATGCGGTTCACCTCGTCGACCGGAATCGCGAAACCGATGCCGGCGCTGGCGCCGCTCGGGCTCGCGATCTGGGTGTTGACGCCGATCAGGCGCCCGGCCGAGTCGAGCAGCGGGCCACCCGAGTTGCCCGGGTTGATGGCGGCGTCGGTCTGCACCACGCCGCGGATCGTGCGGCCGTTGAACGATTCGATCTCGCGGTTGAGCGCGCTTACGATGCCCATCGTCAGCGTCTGGTCCAACCCGAAGGGGTTGCCGATCGCGTAGACGCGCTGGCCCACCTGCAGTTCGCGGCTCGCGCCCACGGCGATCGGCGCCAGCTTGCCTTGCGGTGCCTCGATCTTCAGTACCGCCAGGTCGCGGTCGGGGAAGGCGCCCACCAGCTTGGCCGGGAAGCTGGACTGGTCTGCCATCGTTACGCGCGCCGCGCTGCCGCCCTGGATGACGTGGAAGTTGGTGACGATGTGGCCCTTGTCGTCCCAGACGAAGCCGGTGCCCGTGCCGCGCGGCACCTGCATCACGTTCATCGAGAACATGTCGCGCTGGGTCTCGAGCGTGGTGATGTGCACCACCGATGGCGACACGCGCTTGAACAGCTCGATATTGGCCTGCTCGTCGGCGCCCAGCGGGCCGCGCGGCGCCACGGCGCGCGGCGGCGCGGGTTCGTTGGTGCGGCTCTCGACGCAGGCCGGCATGGCCAGCAGCGCGCTGGCGGCGATGAGAACGGTGCGGAGCAGTGCGGGGGTGGACATGGCAGTTCGTTACTCGAAGTGACCAAGCGGGCGGGCGGCCGGTGCGGCTTTGCGAAAATGGGGGCCATGGCAGGAAATCAAGCGATCACCCCCGAACTGCGCCAATGGATCGTGGCGCAGGCCCAGGCCGGCCACAAGCCCGAGGAGGTGCTGGCCGCCATGCGCGCCAGCGGCTGGAACGAGGACGTGGCCATCGCGGCGATGGAAGAGACCCTGCAGGGCTTCCTGGCCGAGCAGGCGCGCAGCCAGGGCCTGCCGCCGCCGGTGCCGGTGCCCGACGCGGACCTGGCCGACTCGCCGGCCTGGCTCGACGGCGGCGACCGCCAGGTGCGGGTGCTGACGGTCATGAAGCACCCGCGCGTCATCGTCTTCGGCGGCCTGCTGTCGGACGACGAGTGCGACGCGATGATCGACGCCGCGCGTCCGCGCATGGCGCGCTCGGAGACGGTGCAGACCGATACCGGCGGCAGCGAGGTCAATGTGGCGCGCACCAGCCGCGGCATGTTCTTCGACCGCGGCGAGAACGAGGTCTGCCGGCGCGTCGAGGCGCGCCTGGCGCGCCTGGTCAACTGGCCGCTGATCAACGGCGAAGGCCTGCAGGTGCTGCACTACCTGCCGGGCGCCGAATACCAGCCGCACCACGACTACTTCGACCCCGCCAAGTCCGGCACCCCGACCATCGTGGCGCGGGGCGGTCAGCGCGTGGGCACGATCGTGATGTACCTGAACACGCCGGAAAAGGGCGGCGGCACCACCTTCCCCGACGTGGGCCTGGAGGTAGCGCCGATCAAGGGCAACGCGGTGTTCTTCAGCTACAACCGGCCGCATCCGAGCACGAAGACCCTGCACGGCGGCGCGCCGGTGATCGCCGGCGAGAAGTGGGTCGCGACCAAGTGGCTGCGCGAGGGCGAGTTCAAGTAGCCGGCGCTGTGCCGGCGGCCTACTTGAGCGGCCGGTTCTTCGCCGGCGGCAGGCTGCGGCCCGCCGCGATGCGGGCCCACTTGCGCTGCTCCCAGGTCTGCGGGCCTTCGAGCGGCCACTGTTCGAGCAGCGGCGCGATCTCGGCGCTGGGCAGGCGCAGGTAGCCGGGCCGGTGGCGGCGCAGCAACCACAGGCCGGGGCGCAGCGCGCGCGGCAGCGGGGCGCGCGCCGCGTCGACCCAGTAGATGCAGGCGCGCTCGGCCCAGAAGGGCTGGCGCTCGAAGTGCACGCGCCCGGCGATGCCGCTCTCGGCCGGCAGGATGACGTGATCGTCGCCGGTGTCGATGACGGCAAAACTCAGGTCGCTCGGCGTGTCGCCATGGTCGCAGACCAGGATCACGCGCCGGATGTCGGCCGCGGCGATGCGGTCGGCCACCTCGTCGTTGCGCAGCACCAGCAGGTGGTGGCCTTCCCAGCGGGTGGCGAGCAGTTCGTGGTGCATGGTGACTTCAGGCTGGGTTTCCGGCGGAGCCGAGAGCCTAGACGCTACCAGCGCCGCCTGCTGTGAGCAGGTGCGTCGAACTGCAAACGCTGCGCGCGCTCAGCGCGCGGCCGCACGCCGCCGCCACAGCGGCAGGGTCCACACCAGCAGCGTCAGCACGCCCAGCGCCGCAGCGATCGGCCGCTCGAAGAAGGCGAGGACGTTGCCGTCGGCCTTGACCAGGCTGCTGAAGAAGTGCTCCTCGAGCATGGTGCCGAGCACGACGCCCAGGATGGTCGGGGCCACCGGGAAACCCCAACGCTCCATGAAGAAGGCGGCCACACCCGCCACCAGCATCACCGTGACGCCGAACAGCGTGTTGTTGATCGCGAAGCTGCCGACGACGCAGAACAGCAGGATCAGCGGCATCAGCACTGCCGCCGGAATGCGCAGGATGCGCTTGGCGATCTTGATCGCCATCCAGCCCAGCGGCAGCATCAGCAGTTGCGCGAGGATGAAGACGATGAAGACGGCGTAGATGTTCTGCGGGTTCTCGACGAACAGGGTCGGGCCCGGGTTCATGTTCTTCAGGTACAGCACGCCGATCGCGATCGCGGTGATCGAGTCGCCCGGGATGCCGAACACCAGCGCCGGGATCCACGCGCCGCCGAGCGCCGAGTTGTTGGCCGCACCCGACTCGACGATGCCCTCCACATGGCCGGTGCCGAACTTCTCGGGCTCCTTCGAAAACTTCTTCGAGATGCCGTAGGACATCCAGGCCGCGATGTCGGCGCCCGCGCCGGGCAGCGCGCCCACCGCGGTGCCGAGTGCCGAGCCGCGCAGCAACTGCTTCGGGTACTTCTTGACCAGGCCCCACATGCCCGCGAAGACATTGCCGAAGGGCCGGTCGATCACCATCGCAGGCTTGTCGACGTTGACCGCGAAGCGCAACACCTCGGAGACGGCGAACATGCCGATCATCAGCGGGATCAGCGAGATGCCGCCGGTGAGCTCGGCGTTGCCGAAGGTGTAGCGCGGCGCGCCGGCCGGGTTGTCGAGGCCCACGCTGGCGATCAGCAGGCCCAGCAGCAGCGACACGATGCCCTTCAACGGGTCGTTGCCGGCGATGAAGACGGCGCAGGTGAAGCCCAGCATCACGAGCCAGAAGTACTCGAAGGAGCTGAACTTGAGCGCGACTTCGGCCAGCGCCGGCGCGGCGACGATCAGCACCAGCACGCCGAAGATGCCGCCCAGCACCGAGAACACCAGGCCCGCGCCGAGCGCGAGTTCGGCCTGGCCCTTCTTGGTCATCAGGTACGCCTCGTCGGTGTAGGCCGCGCTGGCCGGCGTGCCGGGCATGCGCAACAGCGCGCTCGGAATGTCGCCGGCGAAGATGGCCATCGCGGTGGCGGTGACGATGGCCGCCACCGCCGGCACCGGCGGCATGAAGAAGGTCACCGGCACCAGCAGCGCGGTGGCCATGGTGGCGGTCAGCCCGGGGATCGCGCCGACGAACAGGCCGTAGATCGCCGACAGCGCGATGACGACGAGCACATAGGGCTGGAAGACCAAGCCGAAGGCGGTGGCGACGGCGTCCATGTCAGTCGAACGGGCGCAGCACGCCGGTCTCAGTAGAAGGGGCGCAGTACGCCCCAGGGCAAGGGCACGCGCAGCAACTTGTAGAACGCAAGGTGCACGACGATCGTGCCGCCGATCGCCCACCACAGCGAATGAGACCACTTGACGCGCAACGCGCGGAAGATCGCGATCAGGCACAGCGGCGCGACGATCAGGAAGCCGAGGCGCTCGGCCAGCAGCAGGTAGCCGATCACCGTCGCGATGATCGCGAGCGCGCTGCCGAAGTGCTCGTTACGCGGCACGATGGCCTGCGGCGGCGCGGCGCTCGGGCGCAGGCTGCGCACGATCAGGCCGATCGCGCACAGCACCAGGCCGGCGCCGACGATCATCGGCAGGAAGCCAGCACCGAGCTTCTGTCCCGGCACGTTCGGGAAGGCCTGAGCCGACCAGAACACGGCCGAGCCCAGCAGGGCGAGCGCGATGCCCACCCAGCGGTCGCTGCGCCGCACGCCGGCTTACTTCGCGATGCCGACGGCCGTCATCACGGCTTTCATGTCGGCGTCGGCCTTGGCCATGAAGCTGGCGAACTCGGCGCCGTTGCCCCACAAGGTGCCGAAGCCGCGCTGGGCCATGAAGTCCTTGTACTCCTTGCTGTCGTAGGCCTTCTTCACCGAGGCCTCGAGGCGCGCGCGCACGTTCTCGGGCACGCCCTTGGGCGCGGCGATGCCGCGCCAGGCGCCGGTGGCCCAGTCGGAGCCAGTGGCCTCCTTCAGCGTCGGCACGTTCGGGAACAGCGACGAGCGCGACTTGTCCATGACCGCCAGCGAGCGCACCTTGCCGGCGTCGATCAGCGAGCGCGCTTCGGGCAGCGAGCAGGGCACGAACTCCACGCCGCCGGCCACCAGGTCCTGCAGGCCGGGCGCGGCACCGTTGCTCGGCACCCAGGGCACCGTAGCCGGGTCGATCTTGGCGTCGCGCAGCATGCCCGCGAGTGCCAGGTGCCAGATGCCGCCCTGGCCGGTGCCCGAGGCCTTCAACTTGCCGGGTGGTGCGGCCTTGATGGCGGCCAGCACGTCGGCCATGGTCTTGTAGCTCGAATCGGCACGCACTTGGAATCCTGCGGGGTCGAGGTTCACCAGCGCGATCGGCGTGTAGCTCGTCGGGTTCAGCTCGGTCAACTTCTGGTGGTGCATCATCGCGATCTCCACCGTGATCATCCCGATCGTGTAGCCGTCGGGCGCCCCGCCGGCGATCGCCGCGTGGCCGACCACGCCCGAGCCGCCGGTGCGGTTGACCACGTTGACCGGCTGGCCGAGGTCCTTTTCCATCAGCGAGGCGATCATGCGCGCCACCGCATCGGTGCCGCCGCCGGCACCCCACGGCACCACCAGCGTCAGCGGCCGGTCGGGCGTCCAGGCCTGCGCGAACGCGGCGCTGCCACAGGCAGCCAGGGCAAGGCCGCACAGGGCGCGGCGGGTCAGGCGAAGCAGGGTCATGGGGCTTGTCTCCTCGACAGGTCTGTCGTCATGTGAAACGACGACCGGGTGACTCTCGCCTGCGCCCGCAGGCCCAGCAAGCCGGGGAAACCCAAGGTTGTTCTTCAGCGCAGCAGCACCAGCGCACGCGCCAGGCCATGATCGGAGCGGAAACGCTCGCGCCCTTCGTGCAGGTGGTCGTTGAAGTATTCGACGCGCCGCAGGTCGCCGATCGCGAAGCGGCTCGCGGCAACGAACTCTTCCGAGACCCAGATCTGGTCCAGCACCTCGGGCCAGCCCTGGTAGACATGCGAGTAGGCCACGTCGCGCCGGATCGCGGCGTCGCTCTGCACGTCGGGCGCGTGGAACAGGGCGGTGTCGCGCGCCGCGCGGTCGAAGGCGATGGCCTGCGTGGCGGCCACCATCTGCGTGGTCACCGCATGCGGGCCGTCGTTCAGGTCGCCCATCAGCACCAGCGGCTCGCGCGTATTGGCCAGGCGTGCATGCACCAGCACGCGCAGTGCGGCGCATTCGGCGGCGCGCATCACGAGCGAGCGCAGCGTGGCGCGCGCGACGATCGCGGGGTCGTCGCGGTCCTCGATCACCTCGCCGGCTTCGTTCTGCAGGAACTTCGGGCGCTTGCTCTTGAGGTGAACGACCAGCACGCGCAGCGTTCCGCGCCCGCCCGGCATCTCGACCAGGGCCTCGAGCACCGGGCGCTCGAAGGCGCGGTGCTCGCCAAGCTCGGGGATCATGACCCCCTGGCGCGCCTCGAAGGCCTGATGCGAGCGCAGCTGCAGCACAGGCCAGCGCGTGGCCAGGCCGACACGCGGCGTGCCGGTCGCGCCCTGCTCGGCGCCGGGTGCGGCCACCTGCGGGTAGCGCAGGCCGCTGGCAGCTACCGCGTCGCGCAGCGCGGCCTCGTCCCACACTTCCTGGAAGGCGACGATGTCGGCGTTCAGGCGCCGCAGCATGGCGCCGAGCCACTCGACCTTGCGTGCGTACTCGTCGGCGCCGAAAGGCTCCTGGTTGGCGTAGAACAGGCGCCCGGGGTTCGCCAGGTTGAGCGCATTGCAGGTCGCGAGCACCAGCGTCGCGGGGGCGTTGCCGTTGGCCATCAGCCGAGTGTCGTGAATCGCGCAGCGAGCAGCAAGGCGCCGAGCGCCGCGCCGGCCGAGACGAGCAGGGCCGCAACGACGCGCAGTCCGAAGGCCCGGCCACCGCTGGCGAAGGCGACGACGCTGCGGCTCGTGCTGTTCACGCCCACCGCCACCAGCAGCGCCATCAGCGCGGTGTCCGCCTCGAGCGCGCCCTGCGTGTGCAGGCCGAAGGCGGCGGCGACCGGCGCATGGGCATCGACCAGGGCGGCGACGGCGGTGCCGGCGAGCAGGCCCTGCACGCCGAACGACGTGCGCAGCCAGCTCACCAGCACCGACACGCTCAGCAGCAGGGCGGTGACGCCCATGGCCTCGCGCAGGCGTAGCGGCCTGTCGTGGGGCGCGATCGGGGCGCCCGTGTCATCGCCGTCGTGGCGACGCAGGCCCCAGGCACCGACCAGCAGCGCCCCCACGGCACCGGCCAGCACCACTGGCGCCAGGCGCGGCAGCAACGCGGGGCTGGCGACCGCGGACAGCGCGAGCGCCTGCAGCCAGGTCGCCGCGCCGGACAGGCCCGCCGCACCGGCAAGGCGT
>JALHQP010000002.1 GCA_022841885.1 Aquincola sp.
CCCGGCGCCAGCGACACGCTCCACGCCGGCGACAAAGCGCAAGCCGGCGGCGCCAGCCAGCGCGCGCCGGCCGCGCCGATAACCCAGCACAGCCACGCCGACCACAGGGTGTGGCTCGGGAAGTGGGCGCCGCGCGCGAGCTGGGCCCAGCCGAACAGCGCACCGAAGGCGAGTACCGTGAAGAGCAGCGAGAGCGCCAGGCGCGGCCGCGCGCCGCGCCACTGGAAGTACAGCGGAAGGAAGGCGAAGGCCGCGACCGCATGGCCCGACGGGAAGCAGTGTCCCGGCCCGCCGTCGAACACGGTCAACAACCAGTGCGGCACATAGGCCGTGCTGCCACCGAAGTCGCTGAGGTCCCAGGGGCAACTGGTGCTGCTGAAGCGCTTGAGCAGCGGCACCAGCACCAGACCCGCGAGCACGAGGCCGAACCAGGCCAGGCGCCGCGGCCGCTGCGCACGGGCGCCGCGCCAGGCGAGCAGCGCGCAGGCGGCCAACGCCAGGCCGGACAACCAGCGTCCGCCGCCGTGCAACAACTCGCGCGTCCACCAGTTGTCGCGCAGGGCGAAACCCGCGGCGCCGCCGTACCAGCCCGCGACCATGCGATCCAGGCCCGAAGCCTCCCACCACAGCAGTGCGGCCAGCAGCGCCAGCGTGATCACCAGGTCGCGCGGTGGCGGGTGCAGCTCGCTCATCGCGTTCAGGGGGCGGTGGCTGCCGCGTCGCGGCAGTCCCTGGCGAGGTCGAACGCCGGGGCATAGAGCGAGGTGGTCACGTCGAGCAGGCCGAGCAGGGTGTGGAACAGGTGGTCATGCGCTGCAGGTTGCCGGGCGCGCGTGCGCAGGCAGTCCAGGCCGAGGTGGTCGGTGCGCGCGAAGCCGTCGCTGAACCACATCAGCATCGGCACCTGGGTCTGCTCGCGCGGCGCGATCGCATAGGGCACGCCATGCAGGAACAGGTTCTTCTCGCCCAGCGATTCGCCGTGGTCGGACACGAACAGCATCGCGCTGTCGACCTCCTTGGCATGGGCACCGAGCGTGCCGATCAGCGAGGCCAGCACATGGTCGGTGTAGCGCAGCGCGTTGTCGTAGGCGTTGACGATCTCCGCGTGCGTGCAGTGCGACAGGTCGTCATGCTGGCAGGCCGGCGTGAAGTGCTCGAAGGCCCTGGGGTAGCGGCGGAAGTACGAGGGCCCGTGGTTGCCGAGCATGTGCAGCACCAGCAGCTGCGTCGCGTGGCCGCCGGCCAGCGTGTGCAGCCGCTCGTCGAGGCCGCGCAGCAGGCCCTCGTCCCAGCAGCGACCGTCCTGGCAAAGGCCGGGCGCGACCGCGGCGTCGACACGGTCGTTCGACAGGCCGGCGCACACACCCTTGCAGCCACTCTGGTTGTCGCGCCAGTGCACCGCAACGCCGGCGCGCGCGGCCACGTGCAGCAGCGACTCGCTGCCGCGGATGCGCGCCTCGTCGTAGTCACGCCGGCCCACCGGCGCAAACATGCACGGCACCGACACCTCGGTGCTGGTGCCGCAGGCGCCGAACTCGGTGAAGTTGATGACCGGCAGCTGCGCGAGCTGCGGCGTGGTCGGGCGTGCATAGCCCGACAGGCCCCAGTTCGCGGCGCGTGCCGTCTCGCCGACCACCAGCACCACCAGGCGCGGGCGCTGACGGGTGGCCCAGCCGGTGCCGGGCTTCGCGTCCAGCCCGATCGGCTGGCGCGGCTGGGCGGCGCCGCGCGCGTCGGCCGCCAGCACGCTGCCGAGCGACCACAGGGTGTTGGCCGGCGTGATCAGGTAGCGCACCTCCTTGTGGTTGCGCGTCAACGCGGCCAGCGGCTGGAACTGCCATAGCAGCGCGAGCATGAGCGCGCCCAGCGCGCCCGTCAGCAGCAGCGCGCGTGCCTTCAGCGCCTCGCCCCAGGGGCGCGGTGCAATGCGTGCCGAGGCGAGCAGTCCGATCGGCAGCGCGGCGTAGAGCAGCAGGTCCAGCGCCAGGCCCCAGCCGAGCAGTTCGCGCGTCTCGGCCACGTCGGTGTGCAACGCGTTGCGCACCATCGACGGGTCGATCACCACGCCGTAGGCCTGCATGTAGTGCATCGCGAGTGCCCCAACCAGGGTCAGCAGCGCGAGCAGCGGCTTGAGGATCCGCCGCGTGCCGACCAGGCCGACCAGCAGCGCGTGCAGCGCGACCACGGCCACCCCGAGCGCCAGGGCGAGCTGCCAGCTCCCCGCCTCGCCCAGCGATTGGCCACGCAGCGCGGCCGCGAAGAAGGGCCGGTTGAGCGCCAGCGCCCAGAATGCGCTGGCCGTCAGCACCAACCCGTTGCTGGTCAGCGTGTAGCGCGGGAACGGCAGGGGCAGGGCGCGACGCGGCGGCATCGCGCCAGTGGGCACGCGGCGTCTGAAGGGCGCCTGAAGACGGCTCGCCGTGACACGGTGATACCGTTGTGCCCAGAGACCATGCGCCTGCTGCTGATCGAAGACGACCCGACGCTGGGCGAAGGCCTGCGCGACTTTCTGCGTGCGGACGGCCACCGCGTCGACTGGTGCGCCTGCCTGGCCGACACCGAAGCCTTGCGCGGCGAGCCTTACGACGCCTGGCTGGTGGACTGGCAGCTGCCCGACGGCTCGGGGCTGGACTGGGTGGCCACGCGGCGCATCCGCGGCGACAAGACGCCGGCGCTGATGCTGACCGCGCGCGACCGCCTGGCCGACCGCGTGCGCGGGCTCGACGCAGGCCTGGACGACTACCTGGTCAAGCCCTTCGCACCGGAAGAGCTGGCGGCGCGGCTGCGCGCCGTGAGCCGCCGCAGCGGGGCCGGTGCGGCGCAATCGCGCGCCGCCTTCGGCCCGGTGGAGGTGGACCTGGCCGCGCGCGCCGCCTTCGTCGAAGGCCGGCGCACGGAACTCACCGCGCGCGAATGGGCCGTGCTCGAGGCGCTGGCGCTGCGCGCCGGGCGCATCGTGCCCAAGGCCGACCTGGAGAAGATCGTGCTCGGCTTCGAAAGCGAGTTGGCGAGCAATGCGCTCGAGGTCCATGTGTCGGCGCTGCGCCGCAAGCTCGGCCGCGAGCTGATCGAGACCGTGCGCGGCATGGGCTACCGCGTCGGCGGGGGTGCGCCGTGACGGCCATCGACGCGAAAGCGCCTTCGATCCGCAACCGGCTGGCCCACGCGCTGCTGTGGTGGACGCTGGCCTGGGGCGTCGGCGTGTCGGTCGCGGTCGGTTGGGCCGCACAGTATGAGGTGGAGGAGCTGCTCGACGAATCCCTGCACGCCACGGCGCTGGTGTTGGCACGTGCGCTGGCCCTGGCCGGCGACGGCGCACTCGACGCCGCGCCACAACCGGTGGTCAACGAGGCGGACTTTGCCTGGCAGCTCGTGGCGCCGGACGGCGCCGTGCTGCGCCGCTCGTCGAACGCGCCAGCGCTCGCGCTGCAGAAGGTGTCGACGGCAGGATTCACCGAGGTTTCGGGCTGGCGGGTCTTTGGTGTTGCCACCGGCCGCGAAGGACGCATGCTCTATGCGGCGCATACGACGAAGGAGCGCGCGGAGGCCGGGACCGAAGTGGCCATGAGCGCGGTGCTTGCGGCGCTGTCGATCGGCCTGCTGGGGCATCTGTGGCTGCGCCTGCGCGTGCGGCGCGAACTGGAGCCCCTCGAAGGCTTGAGCGAGCGCCTGGCCACGCACGATCCACTCGATCTCGCGCGCGGCCTCGGCCCGGCTGAGCGCGAAGAACTGGTGCCCGTGCACCGCGCGATCGACGACTTGGGCCAGCGCCTGGCGCGCCGCGTGGCGCACGAGCGCGCTTTCGCCTCGCACGCCGCGCATGCGCTGCGCACGCCGCTGGCCGGCATGGAGGCACAACTTGCCGTCGCGCAGCGCGAGGTGCCGACCGAACTCCAGCCGCGGTTGCAGCGCGTGCGCGACGCCTCGGGCCGCCTGCAGCGCGTGGTGCGCTCGCTGCTCGACCTGTTCCGTGTCGGTGCCGAGGCAAGGCGCAGCGACGTGGACCTGAAGGCCCTGCTCGCGCATCTGCCGGTGGAAGGCTTGGACGTGCGTGCCGATGCAGCGACGCTGCACGCCGACCCCGATCTGCTCGCCGCCGCGCTGGCCAACCTGCTCGACAACGCGCAGCGCTACGGCGCGCGGCATGTCGAGGTCAGCCAGGCGGCGCGCGGCACGCTGCGCCTGCACGACGACGGCCGCGGCGCCACGCCCGAGCGCCTGGTGGACTTGCGCGCTGCGCTGGCGGCGCAGGACTACGAGGAGCACACCGGCCTCGGCCTGATGCTGGCCGACCTGGTGGCGCGCGCGCATGGCGGCGCGCTGACGCTGCCGGAGGTGGCGAAGGGCTTCGCGGTGGAGTTGCGTCTCGGGCCGCCGCCAACTGGTTGAGGGGCTACCAGTGCGCGCGCAGCAGCCACGCGGGTTGTGCGGGGTCGTCGGCGTCCGTCACCAGGGCCAGACACAGCGATCCATCGCCAAGGCGTTGTGCCGCGATACCTTCGACCTTGGCATGGCCAGGCAGCCGGCGTTGCGCCAGCACGCGGCCGCGCGCATCGACGAGGCCCGCCACCGAGCCGCGGCAGGCGCCGTCGAGGTAGCTGTCGCGCGTGTCTTCGGCCGCCGCGGTGAAGAGCCAGCGGCCGGTGTCGAGCGCGGTGCCGTCGGTGAAGGCGAGTGCCACACCGTCGAGCGCACCAAGAGACACCTCGTGCAGCGAACTTGGAGGCACTGCGTCCAGGGCGCCTGCGATCACATGCTCGAGCACGTGCAGCGGCCAGCGCGCGACGGCGTTGGGCGCGCCAGCGGCCACGCCGCGCTGCAGCAGCACCCAGTGGTCGTCCTGCACGAAGGCGCCCTCGATGTTGATTGCGCCGAGGCGTTCGCGCAGCGGGCCATAGACTGACCCGAGGTCGAACCGCCGCACGCCCGTTGGCATGACCCACACGCCCGTGTCGCGCTGCGGTCGCGAGCCCGAGCCCAGCGCGACGAGGCCGCCGCGCCAGGCGAACAGGCATTCGAAGTCCGGCTTGGCGGCTTTGCGCGCGGCAGCTTCGCGCGGCAGGCGGCCGGGCAGCAGGCGCTGCAGCGTGCCGGCGCTGGAGACGTCGCTGAAGCCGGCCAGGTGCAAGAGGTCGTCGGCGATGACCCAGGCGCGGCCGTCAGCGCACACCAGGCCGCTGGCGGCGCTGACATGGGCACCGCGCGCCAGCGTGAGCGGGCGCAGCGCTTCGACGGTCAGTGGCGCCGGGGCCATGGCCCACAGGCTAGCAGCTGCGGCGGGTAAGCTCGCGCCATGGAGGATCGGCCTTGACTCGGCGCAGCGTGCTCGTCAGCGGTGGCACCAGCGGCATCGGTGCCGCGATTGCGCGGGCCTTCATGGGCGCGGGTGACCGCGTGCTCGTCACCGGGGCCACCGAGGCCGAGGCCCAGCGAGCGCGCGGCGAAGGCCTCGACGCGCGCGTACTCGATGTGCGCGACGCGGTGGCGGTCGACGCACTCGTCGCGGGGCTGGACTCGCTGCACGTGCTGGTCAACTGCGCCGGCGTGATCCGCCGCGGCGGCGCCGAGCTCGACCCGGCGGTGTTCGACGACGTGATCGACATCAATCTCAATGGCACCATGCGCGTGTGCAGCGCAGCGCGGCCCAAGCTCGCGGCCACGCGCGGATGCATCGTCAACACCGCCTCGATGCTCAGTTTCTTCGGCGGTGGCGTGGTGCCGGGCTACAGCGCCAGCAAGGGCGGCATCGCGCAGCTCACCAAGAGCCTGTCGATCGCGTGGGCGCCCGAGGGCATCCGCGTCAACGCGGTCGCGCCGGGCTGGATCGCGACGCCGCTGACGCAGCCGCTGCAGGACGATGCCGCACGCTCGCAGGCCATCCTGGCGCGCACGCCGATGGGCCGCTGGGGCCAGCCCGAGGACGTGGCCGGGCCGGTGCTCTTTCTGGCCGGCCCGGCCGCGGCCTTCGTCACCGGCGTCGTGCTGCCGGTCGACGGTGGCTACCTGATCAGCTGAAGGAAAAGAACTCGAGATGAGCGCACCGGTCATCGTGCAGCACCCGGGCATCCAGCCCGAGATCGCGCAACAGGCGATCCCCGACGACGAACGCGTGTGGGTGCCGCAGGCGCCGGACGTGTGGTTCCGGCCGCTGCTGCTCAACACGGTGACCGGCAGCTGGTGCAACCTGCTGCGCGTGCGCCGTGGCGGCGTGCTGTCGCGCCACATCCATCCATCTTGGGTGACGGGTTACGTGATCAAGGGCGCCTGGCGCTACCTCGAGCACGACTGGGTGGCGCGCGAGGGCGCCTTCGTCTACGAGCCGCCGGGCGAGATCCACACCCTGGTGGTCGACGAGGCGGTCGGCGGCGGCGTCACCGAGATGATCACCTTCTTCAACATCCACGGCGCGATGGTCTATGTCGACGCGGCCGGTGCCACGATCGGCTACGAGGACGTGTTCACCAAGATTTCGATGTGCCGCAGGCACTACGCCGCGGTGGGCCTGGGCGAGGGCTTCGTCGACCAGTTCGTGCGCTAGGTGTGCACGGGAACCTGTGGCAGCCCGCTCGCGGGCTGCGGCTGCATGCGGGCGTTCACGTGGCGCAGGATCGCGTCGGCCATCGCTTCCTTCGGGTGCACCACACCCACGGCGCCGCTGCCCGCCAGCAACTGGGCTTCCTCGGCATTGGGCGCGCGCACCACGATCGGGATCGACGGGTTGAGCGTGCGTGCGGTCTCGATCATCGGCCGCGCGTCGGTGCTGTCGGAGGCGGCCACCACCAGCAGGCTGGCCTCGGCGATGTGCGCCTGCACCAGCACCGCCGGGTCCCCGGCGTCGCCCGACACTGCGGGGATGCCCTGGGCGCGCAGCGCCTCGACACGCTCGCGGTTCTGCTCAACGACGACGAAGGGAATGCCTGCTGCGCTCATCGACGCGGCGACGTGGCGGCCCACCGCACCGTAGCCCACCAGCACCACCTGGCGCGCAAGGAACTTCTGGTCGGTGGTCAGGGGCAGCTCGGCCAGCGGGTCGTCGCGCGCCTCGAGGCGCCGCGCCAGCGCCGAGCGGGCGAGGATCCAGCGCCGCGCCGGCTCGACGAGCGAGAACAGCAGCGGATTGAGCGCGATCGACAGCAGCGCGCCGGCGACGATCAGGCTCTGTCCTTCGACCGGCAGCACGCCCAGCGCGAGGCCCAGGCCGGCGAGGATGAACGAGAACTCCCCGATCTGCGCCAGGCTCGCGGACACGGTCAGTGCGGTGTTCAGCGGGTAGCGCAGCACCAGCACCAGCGCGGCGGCGGCTACCGATTTGCCCAGCATGATGATCGCGGTGACCGCAAGCACCTGCAGCGGCCGCTCGACCAGCACCATCGGGTCGAACAGCATGCCCACCGAGACGAAGAACAGCACCGCGAAGGCGTCGCGAAAGGGCAGCGACTCCTCGGCCGCGCGGTGCGCGAACTCGCTCTCGCGCAGCACCAGCCCGGCGAAGAAGGCGCCCAGCGCCACCGACACCCCGAACAGCACCGACGCGCCGTAGGCGATGCTGACCGCCACCGCCATCACGCACAGCGTGAACAGCTCGCGCGAACCCGTCTTGGAAATCTGCCACAGCAGCCAGGGCAGCACGCGCCGGCCGCCCAGGAGCATCAGTGCGACGAAGGTGGTGACGGCCAGCAGGGTCTGCGCCAGCGTGAGCCACAGATCCACCGTCAGGCCCTGGCCCGAACCGGCCAGCCCGACCAGCGCCGGCAGCAGTACCAGCACCAGCACCATCGCCAAATCCTCGACCACCAGCCAGCCGACGGCTATGCGGCCGTTGTGCGACTCGAGCACGCCGCGCGACTCCAGCGCACGCAGCAGCACCACCGTGCTGGCCACCGACAGCGAGATGCCGAACACCAGCGCGCCGGCGAGCGGCCAGCCCCAGGCCAGCGCCAGGCCGGCCCCCATCGCAGTGGCCACCGCCATCTGCACCACGGCGCCCGGCAGCGCGATCTTGCGCACCGCGAGCAGGTCGCCGACCGAGAAGTGCAGCCCGACACCGAACATCAGCAGCATCACGCCGATCTCGGCCAGCTGCGTGGCCAGCGGCACGTCGGCCACGAAGCCCGGCGTGTGGGGGCCGATCAGCACGCCGGCGACCAGGTAGCCCACCAGCGCCGGCAGGCGCAGCCGGCTGGCGATGAAGCCGAACACGAGGGCAAAGCCCAACGCCGTGGCCAGGGTGACGATCAGCGGCATGGACGCGTGCATGGACCGGACCATACAACGGGCGCGGCCCCATCCGCCCGAGGGGTGGTGCCACCGTGCCTGCGGGGTTGATACGCCGCGGGCGGCCGCGTCACGATGCGTTCACCGACCTGGGGAGGGTGCGCATGTCCACACCAACACCACCTGGCGCCATGCCGCCGCCGCGGACAATGTCGTTGGAAGAAAGCGCGCGACAGCTCGGCGAGCTGTCACGGCAGCTGCGCGAGCTGAACGCCAGGCTCGAGTACCTGAGGCTGATGCTGAAGGTGGGCCTGCACTGAGGGGCACGACGCAGGCCGCGCGCCTCAGGGCAAGAACAGCCGCGGGGCGTGCCGCTCGAAGACCCGCACGCGCGCGTTCGACGGGGTGCTTTGCGATGACGGCGCGGTCACCAGCAGCAGATTGCCGCTGGCTGCGAGCGCTGAGCCGAACCTGGCGTTTGCCGTGGGCTGTGGGTCCTGCAGGACACCATTGGCCACGTAGCCCGGACCGGTGGTCGACGCGGTGAAGCGCAACACCCGTCCGGCGCTCGGCAAACGGCCGATCGAGGCGCTCGGGTCGCTGACAAAAAGGTCGGCCTCGACACCGCGCCAGGGGCTCGGCCGCAAGGACACGCCGGCCTTGGCCGGGCCCGAGGCCGGGCTCCCATGCTGCCAGGTGGAAGTCCAGACGCCGGACTGCCGCTGAAACAGGTAGGTGGTGTTCTTGCCGCGCACGACGAGCCGGTCGCCACGCAGGTCGAGCCCCGCGCCGAAGTGGTCGGACAGCGCGCTGTCCGGGGCAACCAGGATCTGCTGCAGCACGAACTGCCCGTTGCTGCGGACGTAGACGTGTACCTCGCCGGCCATGTAAGGCTGCTGCATTCCTCCGCCGCCGCTGCCGGCACCGCCCGCGCCGCCGCGCCCGATGGCCAGGGTGTTGCCTGACATCGCCAGAGCACCGCCAAAGGAGGTCTCCTGGACGTCCACCGCCGGCTTCAACTGCTGCGTCTGCACGAAGGTGCCTCCATTGCGCTCGAATACGAACACGCGCCCGGCCGTGTCCTGGAAGTGTCGAGCGCCAACGATCAGCGTGTCGCCCTGCAGCAGCAAGGTGTCGCCGAACATCAGCTCCGGGTAGAGCGGCGAGGGAATATCAAAGCCGCTCGGCACCAACTTCTCGACGAAGTTCCAGTTCGACCCCGTGCGCTCGTAAATGTCCACGTAGCCGTTGTTCAGCAGTTGCGGGTCACCCATCGGTGCACCGATGGCCAGCACGTTTCCATCGATGGCCACGGCCGTGCCGAACAGTCCCACCGCGCCGGGTTGCGGCACGAACTGGCGGACGTGGATCCACAGGTGCGGCGGCAACGGCGTGTTGGGCGGTGGCTGGTGAAACAGGTTCGCGCGGCCGGTGGAGCCGACGAGGCCATAGCCCGCATCGGCAGCAAGGCTCTGCATGGTGCTCCCCGGCTGTGCTGGCACGGGCAGATGCGCGTCGTATTGCCACGCGGCGTCCGCGCCCAGAGCCGACAGGGTCGTGACCAGCAGCCCGGCTGCAACGGTGCGCCTGGGGGAACGGAACAGATGCATGTTGACCTCCGCCGGCGGGCTTGCCGCATGGGCCGGAGGCTAAGCCGCCGCCGCGGGGCGGCCAAGGCTCAAACAGGGGACAGCATCTCCCGCAAATGAAGCTGTGCTCCGCTATCCGCCCGGCGCAAACGGCTTGCCCAGCGACGCCGGCATGTTGGCGCGGATCCAGGCCGCGTTGCTCGAGATCAGCACCAGCACGACGATCGTCGCCACGTAGGGCAGCATCACGAGGAACTGGCTCGGGATCTCGACGCCCTGGCCCTGCAGGTGGAACTGCAGCATCGTGACGCCGCCGAAGAGGTACGCACCGAGCAGCACACGGATCGGCCGCCAGGTCGCGAAGGTGGTCAACGCCAGGGCGATCCAGCCGCGGCCCGCGACCATGCCCTCGACCCAGAGCGGCGTGTAGACGGTGGACAGATACGCCCCCGCCACGCCGCACAGCGCGCCGCCGCCGACCACCGCCGCGAGACGGATCCAGCGCACCGGGTAGCCGAGCGCGTGCGCCGACTCGGGCGACTCGCCGACCGCGCGCAGGATCAGGCCGCTGCGGCTCTTGGTCAGCCACCACATCAGGCCCACGGTGAGCGCGATCGCGACCCAGACCATCGGGTGCTGCTTGAACAGCGCGGGGCCGAAGAAGGGGATGTCCGACAGCAGCGGGATGTCGAACTGCGCGCGCTCGGACAGGCGCTCGCGCGTGTAGGGCTGGCCGATGAAGGCCGAGAAGCCGACGCCGAACAGGCTCAGCGCCAGGCCGGTCGCGTACTGATTGGTGTTGAGCCAGATCACGAGCAGGCCGAACACGGCCGCCAGCAGGCCGCCGGCCACGGCGCCGGCGCCGAAAGCCACGAGGTCGCTGCCGGTGTGCACCGCGGCCGCATAGCCGACCACCGCGGCGACCAGCATCATGCCTTCGGCACCGAGGTTGACGACGCCGGCGCGTTCGTTGATCAGCAGGCCGAGTGCGGCGATCGCGAGCACGGTGCCTGCGTTCAGCGTGGCGGCGACGAGCAGGGCGATCTCGTTCATGCGGTGGCTCCTGCGGGCTTGACGGCGGCGTGCGAGGACTTCCAGCGCAGCCGGTAGTGGATCAGCGTGTCCGAGGCCAGCAGCGAGAACAGCAGCAGGCCCTGGAACACACCGGTGATCGACTTGGGCAGCTGCATGCGCGACTGCGCGAGCTCGCCGCCGATGTAGAACATGCTCATCAGCACGGCCGAGAACACGATGCCGATCGGGTTCAGGCGCCCGACGAAGGCCACGATGATCGCGGCGAAGCCGTAGCCCACCGGCACGTAGGGCGTGAGCTGGCCGAGCGGCCCGGTGGCCTCGAGTGCGCCGGCCAGACCGGCGAGTGCGCCGGAGGTCAGCAGTGCGGTCCACAGCGCGGCGCGTGACGAGAAGCCGGCGTAGCGCGCGGCCGCACCGGCCTGGCCGCCCACCAGCGCCTGGAAGCCGCGGAACAGGCGGAACAGGAAGATCGCCATGCCCACCACCGCGAGCAGCGCGATCACCAGGCCGATGTTGATCCGCAGGCCGTCGAACAGACGCGGCACCTTGGTCGGCGCGGCGAAGGTGACGGTCTGCGGGAAGTTGTAGCCCGCCGGGTCCTTCCATGGCCCGTACACCAGGTACGACAGCACCATCTCGGCCACGTACACCAGCATCAGGCTGACCAGGATCTCGTTGGCGTTGAAGCGGTCGCGCAGCAGCGCGGTGATCGCGGCCCACGCCATGCCGCCGACGATGCCGGCCACCAGGATCACGAGCACGATCGCGCGCGGCGAGTCGGGCGTGGCCTGCATCGCGATGCCGCCGGCGAAGATCGCGCCCAGGATGTACTGGCCCTCGGCGCCGATGTTCCAGACGTTGGCGCGGAAGCACAGCGCCAGGCCGAGCGCGATCAGGATCAGCGGCGTGGCCTTGATGCCGATCTCGCTCCAGGCGTAGCCGCTCTTGATCGGTTCCCAGAAGAACATGCGCAGGCCCAGCAGCGGGTCCTTGCCGAGCAGCAGGAACAGCAGCACGCCGACGATCACCGTGGCCGCGAGCGCGATCAGCGGCGAGGCCAGCACGAAGGCGCGCGACGGCGCCGGACGGGTTTCAAGCCGCAGCATGGGCAACCTCCTTGCCTTGCGGCAGGGTCTTGTCGTCGAACAGTCCGGCCATCCACTGGCCGATGCGCTCGACCGTCGCGTCGCGCGTGGCGATCGACGGCGAGAGCTTGCCGCGCGCGATCACGACCAGCCGGTCGGACAACTCGAACAGCTCGTCGAGCTCCTCGCTGACGACCAGCACCGCGCAACCGGCGTCGCGCAGCGCCAGCAGCTCGCCGCGGATCTGCGCAGCGGCCCCCACGTCGACGCCCCAGGTCGGCTGGGCGACGATCAGCACCTTGGGCGACGCGTCGATCTCGCGCCCGACGATGAACTTCTGCAGGTTGCCGCCCGACAGGCTCTTGGCCGGCGCGTCCGGGCCGCCGGCCTTGACCTTGAAGCGCTCGATCAGCTTGGCCGCCAGCGCGCGCGTCGCGTTCACGTCGATCCAGCCCAGGGCCCTGACCGTCTCGCGCCGCGTCAGCAGCGTGTTCGACGCCAGCGACGCCATCGGCACCGCGCCGCGGCCCAGCCGCTCCTCGGGCACGAAGTTCAGGCCCAGCCTGCGGCGCTTGTGCGGACTGGCGCGCGCGATGTCGGTGCCGAACAGGGCGAGCATGCCCGGCGCGGCGCGCCGGTCCTCGCCCGACAGCACGGCGAGCAGCTCCTGCTGGCCGTTGCCCGACACGCCGGCGATGCCCAGCACCTCGCCCGCGCGCAGTTGCAGCGAGATCGCTGTCAGCGGCACGCCGTAGGCGCTGTCCGGCGCCACGCTCAGGTCCTTGAGCTCGAGCGCCACGTCGCCGAGTGTGGCCTCGCGGTGCACCAGCTGCGGCGGCTCGGCGCCGATCATCAGGCGCGACAGCGAGGCATTGCTTTCCTGGCGCGGGTCGACCACGCCGGTGACCTTGCCACCGCGCATCACGGTGCAGGCATGACAGAGCTCGCGGATCTCGTCGAGCTTGTGGCTGATGTACAGGATCGAGCAACCCTCGTGCGCAAGCTGGCGCAAGGTCAGGAACAGGGTCTGCACCGCCTGCGGCGTGAGCACCGAGGTCGGCTCGTCGAGGATCAGGATCTTCGGGTTGGCCAGCAGCGCGCGGATGATCTCGACGCGCTGGCGTTCGCCGACCGACAGGCTGTGCACCGGGCGCGTCGGGTCGATCGGCAGGCCGTACTCGCCCGCCTTGGCGTTGATGCGCGCCGTGACCTGGGCCAGCGTCTCGCCGCTGTCCAGGCCCAGCCACACGTTCTCGGCCACCGTCAGGGTGTCGAACAGGCTGAAGTGCTGGAACACCATCGCGATGCCCTGCGCCTTGGCCTCGTGCGGGTTGCGGATGGAGACGGTCTGGCCGTCGATCGTGATCGTGCCCTCGTCGGGCTGCACCGCGCCGAACACGATCTTCATCAGCGTCGACTTTCCCGCGCCGTTCTCGCCCAGGATGGCGTGGATCTCGCCCGGCAACACGGTCAGGCTGACGTCGTCGTTGGCCTTGACCGCCGGGTACTGCTTGCTGATGTGCTCGAGCTTGAGTCTCGGGGGCGCGCTCATGTCGTGGTCTCCTTCGCGCGATGGCGCGCGCGGCCGGCCACCCAGGTGGCCTCGAGGTTGCGTTGATCGGCCAGGGTCATCCAGGCGAAGACGCGTTCATGCAAGCCGCGGGCCGCGGCGTCGCGCACCGTCGCCACCGGGCCTTCGGCCCAGCGCCACAGCGCCAGGTCGGCCAGGCAGCCGGCGTCGAACGAGCCGATCTCGTGTTCGAGGCCGAGCGCGCGCGCGGCACCTCGGGTGGCGGTGTAGAGCGCCTTCCAGGCCGGCAGCTTGACGTGCTGCATCGCCTGCACCTTGTAGGCGTCGGCCATCGTGCGTTGCATCGACAGCGAGGTGCCGCCGCCCACGTCCGAGGCCAGGCTGACCGGCACGCCGGCGTCCTCGTGCGCGCGCCAGGGCATCAGGCCGGAGCCGAGGAAGAGGTTCGAACTCGGGCTGTGCGCCACCTGGGCACGCGCGTCGGCGAGCACGCGCCGGTCGGCCGCGTCGAGCCAGATGCCGTGCGCGAGCACCGAGCGCGCGCCGATCAGCCCATGGCGCGCATAGACGTCGAGATAACTGCGGGCGCTCGGGAACAGCTGCGCCACCCAGTCGAGCTCGGCCCGGTTCTCGGCCACATGGGTCTGCATGTACAGGCCATCGTGGCGCCCGAGCAGGCGGCCGGCCATCGCGAGCTGCGCGTCGGTGGAGGTGGGTGCGAAGCGCACCGTCACCGCGTAGGCGAGGCGCTCGCGACCGTGCCAGCGCGCGATCAGCGCCTCGCTGTCGCGTTCGCTCTGGTCCACGGCCACCGTCAGGTCGGCCGGCGCGTGGCGGTCCATCAAGCATTGGCCGGCGATCACGCGCATGCCGCGTTGCTGGGCCGCGGCGAACAGGGCATCGGCCGAGGCCGCATGCACGGTCGGGAACACGACCGCGGAGGTGGTGCCATGCGCGAGCAGCGCGTCGAGGAAGGTGGCGGCACCGGCGGCGCAGACGGCGGGGTCGACCCAGCGCCGTTCGGCCGGGAAGGTGTAGGTGTTGAGCCAGTCGAGCAGCTCGGTGCCGTAGCTCGCGATCACCTCGAGCTGCGGCAGGTGCACATGGGTGTCGATGAATCCCGGCGTCAGCAGCGCCCCCTGGTGGTCGTGCCGCGTCCACGAGGCGTCGGGCGCCTCGCGCTGAGCGCCCACGATGCGGCCCCGCGCGTCGATCAGCAGCCAGTGGTCGGCGCGAAAGCGCACGCCCGGTGCATCGTCGGCCGCGCTCCAGCCCGGGTCGGCGCCGAAGTCGAGCAGGTCGGCCCGGATGGCCAAGCCACTCATGACCCGTTCCCTTTGCGCGTGCGCGCCGGCAGCGCATGGCTGGCCAGCGTGCGTGCCACTTCGCGCACCTGGTCGCGCAGCCAGCGGCCGGCGGGGCTGGCATGCGTCACGTCGTGCCAGAGCTGGTAGTAGGTCAGCGGCGGGAAGGCGATCGGGCAGCGCAGGATCTTGACCGGCAGCGCATCGACATAGCGGGTGCAGAACAGGCGCCCCGTGGTCAGCACCAGGTGCGTCTGCGCCAGCATCAGCGGGATCAGGCCGAAGTGGGGGCTCCTCACCGCGACGCGGCGCGACAGGCCCAGGCCGGCCAGATGCTCGTCGATCACGCCGCGCACGCCGGGCGCGAAGTGGCTCGGCGCCACATGCTCGGCGGCGAGGTAGCGTGCCTCGGTCCAGCCGCGCGGGTTGCGCACGGCCGGGTGGTCTTCGCCGACCAGGCAGACGATGTCGTCGGTGAACAGGCGCCCCAGGTGCAGTTCGCCCGGCGGCTCGAGCCAGTTGCCGATCACCAGATCAAGCTCGCCGCGCGCCAGGCTCTTGCGGTAGTCGAAGTCGGCCGACAGCGGGTGCAGGTCGATGCGCACACCCGGTGCCTCGCGCTGCAGGCGCGCCACCAGCTCAGGCAGGAACAGCGGGTCGAGGTAGTCGCTGGCGGCGATGCTGAAGGTCTGCTCGCTGCTCGTGGCGTCGAAGGCGCGGCTGGCGCGCTGCGCGCCGAAGATGGCCTGCGCTTCGCGCAGCAGCGTGGCGGCCGGCTCCACCAGCGCCAGTGCGGTGCGGGTGGGCGCCATGCCGGTGCCCGAACGCACCAGCAAGGCGTCCCCGGTCAGCGCGCGCAAACGCTTCAACTGCGCGCTGACGGCCGGCTGGGTGCTGGCGAGCTTGAGTGCGGCGCGCGATACGCTGCCTTCGGTGACCACGGTGTGCAGGACCCTCACGAGATGGAGGTCGATCTTGCTGAAAGGCGCCCGCTCGGACATACGCGCTCCCGCATACATGGCATCAGGGACATCGTATGCCGACCGGGGCGCTCCGGCGTATGGTTCGGGTATGTCCCAGGGCCGTGTCACGTCTGACTTCGCCGGCTGCGTCGAGCGGCCGATCCGCTTCGTGCGCTGCGGCCCCGTGCCCCATGTGGTCGACGTGCAGGGCACCGACACCACGCGCACGCTGCTCGACTGGCTGCGAGAGGACGCGCGCTGCAGCGGTACCAAGGAAGGCTGCGCCGAGGGCGACTGCGGCGCCTGCACGGTGCGCGTGGGTGCGCTCGACGACAGCGGCGCCGTGCAATGGAAGACGGTCAACGCCTGCATCCAGCTGCTGCCGATGCTCGACGGCCGCGCCGTGCAGACGGTGGAGGACCTGAAGCCCGCCGCCCAGGCCTGTGGCCAGGCGCTGCACCCGGCGCAGCAGGCGATGGTCGACTGCCACGGCTCGCAGTGCGGCTTCTGCACCCCCGGCTTCGTGATGTCGATGGTGCAGGTCTACGAGCGCGAGCAGGTGGGCGGCACGCGGCCGACACGCCAACAGCTGGCGGACGACCTGGCCGGAAATCTGTGCCGCTGCACTGGCTATAGGCCGATCCTCGACGCCGGCGAGCGGATGTTCGAGTTGCCAACTTGCCGGACGGACGATGCGGCGACGATCGACGCGCTGCGGCAGCTCGCTGCCGACGCGCCCCTGAGCTACACGGACGCAAAGGGCGCGCGCGCCTTCTCTCCGCGCACCGTGGAGCAACTGGCCGCGCTGCGCGAGGCGCTGCCCGAGGCGCGTGTGCTGGCCGGCGCCACCGACATCGGCCTGTGGGTCAACAAGCAGCACAAGGCGTTGCCGGTGCTGATCTCGACCGGCCGCGTCGACGCGATGCAGCGCATCGCGCTGCTGCCTGACGGCGGCCTCGCGATCGGTGCCGCAGCGTCGCTCGAAGCCGCCTGGGGTGTGCTCGCCGGGCGCCACCCGGAACTGAAGGAGATGTGGCTGCGCTTCGCGTCGCCGCCGGTGCGTCACGCCGGCACGCTCGGCGGCAACATCGCCAACGGCTCGCCGATAGGAGATGGCCCGCCCGTGCTGATGGCGCTGGGCGCGCGGCTGGTGCTGCGGCGCGGCGCGCGCGAGCGCCGAATCGCGCTCGAGGACTTCTACCTCGACTACATGAAGAACGCGCTCGAGCCGGGCGAGTTCGTGCAGTCGATCGAGGTGCCGGCACCGTCCTTCACGCACCTGCGCGCGTACAAGCTCAGCAAGCGCTTCGACAGCGACATCTCGGGCCTCGCGGCGGGCCTGGCGATCACGCTCGATGGCATGGGCATCGTGACCGACGCGCGCTTCGCCTTCGGCGGCATGGCCGCGGTGGTCAAGCGTGCGGCCCACGCCGAAGCGGCGGTCCGGCGCCAGCCCTGGAGCGAAGCGACGATGGAGGCTGCGGCGGCGGCGCTGGCGCGCGACTTCACGCCGATCACCGACCTGCGCGCGAGCGCCGGCTACCGGCAGCGCGCGGTGGCCAACCTGCTGCGCCGCTTCTGGCTCGAGACGCGAGCGGTCGAGCCGATCTCCGCCGCGCAGGCCAGCGTGTACGCCCGAGAGCTGAGCGCATGAACAAGCAGGCCGAGCCCTTCCTCGTGCAGCCTGCAGCGCAGGTCGGCATCGACCGGGCCCACGAGTCGGCCCACCTGCACGTCGCGGGCGAAGCGACCTACATCGACGACATCCGCGAGCTCGACGGCACGCTGCACGCCGCGCTCGGCCTGTCGCCGCTGGCGCATGGCCGTCTGCTCGCGATCGACGTCGCGCGCCTGCGCGCCGAGCCCGGTGTGGTCGCGGTGTTCACCGCCGCCGACATCCCCGGCCCCAACGACTGCGCGCCGATCGTCAAGGGCGACGACCCGATCCTCGCGCAAGGCGAGGTGCACTACCTGGGCCAGCCGATGTTTGCCGTGATCGCGGCCGACCGGCGCGTGGCGCGCCGTGTCGCCGCACGCGCCAAGGACTTCGTCGCGCTCGAGCCGCTGCCGGCCTTGCTGACGGCGCGCGACGCGCATGCGGCGCAAAGCTACGTCGTGCCGCCGATGCATCTGGCGCGCGGCGACGCGAACAGCGCCATCGCGAAGTCGCCGCATCGCTTGAAGGACACGCTGTCGGTCAACGGCCAGGAGCAGTTCTATCTCGAAGGCCAGATCAGCTACGCGATCCCGCTCGAGGACGGACAGATGCTCGTCCACTGCTCGACGCAGCACCCGACCGAGATGCAGCACCTGGTGGCCCACGCGCTGCAACTCGACGCCAACCAGGTGCAGGTGCAATGCCGGCGCATGGGTGGCGGTTTCGGCGGCAAGGAATCGCAGTCAGCGCTGCCGGCCTGCGTGGCCGCGTTGGCGGCGCGTGCGCTCAGGCGCCCGGTCAAGCTGCGCCTGGACCGCGACGACGACTTCATGGTCACCGGCCGACGCCATGGCTTCGAGTTCGACTTCGAGGTCGGCTACGACGATGCCGGCCGCGTGCTCGGCGTCGAGATCGATCTGATCGCCAACGCCGGCTTCAGCGCGGACCTGAGCCCGCCGGTGATGACGCGCGCGATCTGCCACTTCGACAACGCCTACTGGCTGCCGCACGTGGCCATGCACGGCTACTGCGCAAGGACCAACACGCAGAGCAACACCGCCTTCCGCGGCTTCGGCGGGCCGCAGGGCGCGATCGCGATCGAGTTCATCCTCGACAGCATCGCGCGCCGGCTCGGCAAGGATCCGCTCGACGTGCGCGTCGCCAACTACTACGGCGTCACGACGAATCACGTCACGCCCTACCTGCAGACGGTGGAGGACAACATCCTCGAGCCGCTGACGGCCCGGTTGGTCAAGACCAGCCGCTACCGCGAGCGCCGCGCCGAGATCGCGGCCTTCAATGCAACGAGCCCGGTGCTCAAGCGCGGGATCGCGTTCACGCCGGTCAAGTTCGGCATCTCGTTCAACGTCAACCACTTCAACCAGGCCGGCGCGCTGGTGCATGTGTACACCGACGGCTCGGTGCTGGTGAACCACGGCGGCACCGAGATGGGCCAGGGCGTCAACACCAAGGTGGCGCAGGTGGTGGCGCACGAACTGCGCATCCCCTTGGATCGTGTGCGCTGCACCGCCACCGACACCAGCAAGGTGGCCAACACCAGCGCCACCGCCGCCTCCACCGGCGCCGACCTCAACGGCAAGGCGGCGCAGGACGCGGCGCGCAAGATCCGCACGCGCCTGGATGCGTTCGCGGCCGAGAAGGGCCTGGCCGACGCGCCGTTCGCGGAGCTGGTCAATGCCGCCTACATGGCGCGGGTACAGCTCTGGAGCGACGGCTTCTACGCCACGCCGGGCCTGTCCTGGGACCGCGCGACGATGACCGGCAAGCCCTTCTTCTACTTCGCCTACGGTGCCGCGGTCAGCGAAGTGGTGGTCGACACGCTGACCGGCGAGCACAAGCTGCTGGCGGCCGACCTGCTGCACGACGTGGGCACGAGCCTGAACCCTGCGCTCGACATCGGCCAGGTCGAAGGGGCCTACATCCAGGGTTACGGCTGGCTGACGATGGAAGAGTTGGTCTGGCATCCGACGTCCGGCGCGCTGCTGACGCATGCGCCGTCGACCTACAAGATCCCGACCGCCAACGACATCCCGTCGCAGCGCTTCCGCACCGAACTGTTCGATGCGCCGAACCCGGCCGACACGATCCACCGCAGCAAGGCGGTGGGCGAGCCGCCGCTGCTGCTGCCGTTCTCGGCGCTGCTCGCGATCCGCGACGCGGTCTCGGCGCTGGGCGGCCACCGCGTCGACCCGCCGCTGCGCGCACCGGCCACGCCGGAGGCGGTGCTCGACGCGATCGACGCGGTGCGCGCGGCCTAGGGCTTCGCGACTGCCGTCTTCGTCGCCACCAGTGGCTTGACGTCGGTGCCGCAGTCGGCCGCCGTGAGGCGCGGCCGGTTGCGATCCGCCGCCGTCAGCGGCGCCGCCTCGGTCAGCGAAGCGTGGCAACGACCGACCAGGTGCTGGTAGGTCAACGTGCCTTCGTGCTTCCAGGCGATCTCCTGCTCGGTCAGTTCGCGGATGACCTTGCCCGGCACGCCGGCCACCAGCATGCGCGGCGGCACCTTGAGCCCGGCGCGCACGAACGCGCTCGCGGCCACGATGGCCTGCTCACCGATCTCGGCCTCGTCCATCACCACCGCGTTCATGCCCACCAGCGCGCCGCGCCGCACCACGCAGCCGTGCAGCACGGCGCCGTGGCCGATGTGGCCGTCGGCCTCGACCACGGTGTCGCTGCCGGGAAAGCCGTGCAGCGTGCAGTTGTCCTGCACGTTGGCGCCGGCTTCGATGACCAGGCGCCCGAAGTCGCCGCGCAGGCTGGCGCAGGGACCGACGTAGGCGCCGGGGCCGATCCACACGTCGCCGATCAGCACCGCCTGCGGGTGCACATGGGCGCTCGGGTCCACGACAGGCGTGAGGCCGTCGATCGCGTAGCAGGGCATGGGGTGGTTCCGGATGGGGGAGGCGGGCGCCGCATCGTATGATTGACCGACCGGTCGGTCAATGAATGGATGCCCATGACCCAGGACACCGAATCTCCCTCGCTGCGGGTGGACACGCAGGGCGCCGTGCGCGTGCTGATGCTCAACCGCCCGGCCGCGCTCAACAGCTTCACCGCCGAGATGCACGGCCGCCTGCGCAGCGCGCTCGACGCCGCCGCAGGCGACGCGGCGGTGCGCGCGGTGGTCGTCACCGGCGCGGGCCGGGCCTTCTGCGCCGGGCAGGACCTGAACGACCCGGCGATGGCCGCGGTGGGCGACGCGGCGCCCGACGTCGGTGCCGTGGTCGAACAGCTGTACAAGCCGCTCGCGCTGCGCGTGCGCACGATGCCGGTGCCAGTGATCGCCGCGGTCAACGGCGTCGCCGCCGGCGCCGGCGCCAACTTCGCCTTCGGCTGCGACTTCGTGATCGCCGCGCGCTCTGCCAGCTTCATCCAGGCCTTCTCGAAGATCGCGCTGATCCCCGACTGCGGCGGCACCTGGCTGCTGCCGCGCCTGGTCGGGCGCGCGCGCGCGCTCGGCCTGGCGATGAGCGGCGACAAGCTGCCGGCCGAGGAGGCGCAGCGCATCGGCTTGATCTGGCAATGCGTCGACGACGCGGCGCTGATGGACAGCGCACTCGCGCTCGCGACCCGCCTGGCCGCGCTGCCCAGCCGCGCGCTGGCCGAGACGCGCCACGCGATCGACGACGCGATCGGCCTGGACTACGCCGCCGCACTGTCGATGGAAGCGCAGCGCCAGGGCCAGCTCGGCCGCGCGCATGACGCGCGCGAGGGCATCGCGGCCTTCAAGGACAAGCGCGCACCGCGTTTCACGGACCGATGAGCATGGACGCGCAGCGAATCGCCGAGGCCACACGCGACGCGATGTGGCGCAACGACCGGGCGTCGAAGGCGCTCGGCATGCAGGTGCTGGCGGTCGGCCCGGGCACGGCCACGCTGACGATGACGGTGCGCGAGGACATGCTCAACGGCCACGACCTGTGCCACGGCGGCCTGGTCGCCACGCTGGCCGACAGCGCCTTCGCGTTCGCCTGCAACGCCTACAACGAGGTGACGGTGGCCTCGGGCTTCGACGTCAACCTGGTGGCCGGCGCCCGTGGCGGCGAGGTGCTGACGGCCAGCGCGCGCGAGGTCAACAAGTCCGGCCGCACGGGGGTCTACGACATCACGGTGAGCAACCAGCGCGGCGAGACGGTGGCGGCCTTCCGCGGCCGTTCGTACACGATGAAGGGCAAGGCCGTGGTCGAGGGGCTGCCGGTGGGCAAACTGGCGCGGAGTTGACGTGGTGGCGGTTCTCTCCTCCTTCGAAAGCTGCTGCGGCAGGGCGACGGCGGTACCTGCGTTCTCCGGCCCACCTCGCGGGCGGCCACCGAGGCACGCGGGGCGTGACCTCGTCAACAACGTCTTCATGATGCAAGCGCCTGGGCGACCGCGAATGGGGCCTGCGCCCGCAGGCACCGCCGCCGCCCTGCAACCACCGACAGTGGCACGCACGTTCGCATGCCGATCGGGTGGCAGGGCGGGGGGGGCGGGTTCGCGGGCCCGCGCCCCCTGCCGCGCTGAACACGCGCAGGCCGCACGCCGCACCACAGCGGAGTCACAGACATGCCAGTGAAGCAACCCGCCCCCGGCGACCTGGAGCCGATCGAGCGCGCGGGCCGCGACGAGTTGCAGGCCCTGCAGTTGCAGCGCCTGCAGTGGACGCTGAAGCACGCCTACGACAACGTGCCGCACTACCAGCGCGCATTCGATGCGCATGGCGTGCATCCGTCGGACTGCAAGTCGCTCGCCGACATCGCCAGATTCCCACTCACGGCCAAGGCCGACCTGCGTGCCCACTACCCGTTCGGCATGTTCGCGGTGCCGCTCGAGCAGGTGGTGCGCGTGCATGCCTCGTCGGGCACCACCGGCAAGCCCACGGTGGTGGGCTACACGAGGGGCGACATCGATCGCTGGGCGGATCTCGTCGCGCGCTCGATCCGCGCCTCGGGCGGGCGGCCGGGCGACATCGTGCATGTCGCCTACGGCTACGGCCTGTTCACCGGTGGCCTGGGCGCGCACTACGGCGCCGAGCGGCTGGGCTGCACCGTGGTGCCGATGTCCGGTGGTCAGACCGAGAAGCAGGTGCAGCTGATCCGCGACTTCGAGCCCGACATCATCATGGTCACGCCGAGCTACATGCAGGTGATCATCGAGGAGTTCGAGCGCCAGGGCGTGGACCCGCGCACGATGAGCGTCAAGGTCGGCATCTTCGGCGCCGAACCCTGGACCGAGGCGATGCGCCACGACATCGAGGTGCGCGCCGCCATCGACGCGGTGGACATCTACGGCCTGTCCGAGGTGATGGGGCCGGGCGTGGCCAACGAGTGCATCGAGTCCAAGGACGGCCCGGTGATCTGGGAGGACCACTTCTACCCCGAGATCATCGACCCCGAAACCGGTGCGGTGCTGCCCGAGGGCAGCGAGGGCGAGCTGGTCTTCACCACGCTGACCAAGGAAGCGCTGCCGGTGGTGCGCTACCGCACGCGCGACCTGACGCGCCTGCTGCCGCCCACTGCGCGCTCGATGAGGCGCATGGGCAAGATCGTCGGCCGCAGCGACGACATGCTGATCATCCGCGGCGTCAACGTCTTTCCCACGCAAGTGGAGGAGCTGGTGATCCAGCATGGCCAGCTCTCGGGCCAGTACCAGCTGGTGATCACGCGCCAGGGGGCGCTCGACGAGCTGCAGGTGCTGTGCGAGCTGCTGCCCGCGCATGCCGGCGCCGACCGCGCCGCGGTGTCGACCGCGCTGCGCGAGCGCATCAAGACCCTGATCGGCGTCAGCGCCACGGTGAGCGTCGGCGCACCGGAATCGATCGAGCGCACCCTCGTGGGCAAGGCGCGCCGCGTCATCGACAAACGTCCGAAGTAAGGAGCGCCGCATGTACACGCAGGCAATGGATACCGCACCGAAGGAAGAGCGCTCGGCGCTCGAGGATGCCGCGTTGCAGCAGCGCTTCGACGCACGCATCGACGCCGGCGAGTTCATCGAGGCCAAGGACTGGATGCCCGAGCACTACCGCAAGACGCTGGTGCGTCAGATCAGCCAGCATGCGCACTCGGAGATCGTCGGCATGCTGCCCGAGGGCAACTGGATCACGCGCGCGCCGACCTTGAAGCGCAAGGCGATCCTGCTGGCCAAGGTGCAGGACGAGGGCGGACACGGGCTGTACCTCTACGCCGCGGCCGAAACGCTGGGCACGAGCCGCGACCAGATGATCGACGCGCTGCACAGCGGCAAGGCCAAGTACAGCTCGATCTTCAACTACCCGACGCTGACCTGGGCCGACGTCGGCGTGATCGGCTGGCTGGTCGACGGCGCGGCGATCATGAACCAGGTGCCGCTGTGCCGCTGCTCCTACGCACCCTATGCGCGCGCGATGGTGCGCGTGTGCCGCGAGGAGAGCTTCCACCAGCGCCAGGGCTATGACGCGCTGCTGACGATGATGACCCAGGGCACGGCCGCGCAGCGCGCGATGGTGCAGGACGCGGTGGACCGCTGGTGGTGGCCGAGCCTGATGATGTTCGGCCCGCCCGACGCCGAGAGCCCGAACAGCGCGCAGTCGATGCGCTG
The DNA here is from genome assembly GCA_022841885.1 of Aquincola sp. Lineage (GTDB taxonomy): Bacteria > Pseudomonadota > Gammaproteobacteria > Burkholderiales > Burkholderiaceae_C > CADEEN01. The sequence goes on from JALHQP010000002.1 coordinate 23,954, forward strand.
GGGCATCAAGCGCATCAGCAACGACGAGCTGCGCCAGAAGTTCGTCGATGCCTGCGTCGACCAGGCCAAGGTGCTCGGCGTCACGCTGCCCGACCCCGCGCTGAAGTGGAACGAGGCGCGCGGCAGCCACGACTTCGGCGCCATCGACTGGGACGAGTTCTGGCGCGTCGTCGGCGGCGACGGCCCCTGCAACTGCGAGCGCCTGGCCGCGCGCGTGGCGGCCTGGGAAGACGGCGCCTGGGTGCGCGAGGCGGCGCTGGTGCATGAGCGCAAGCGGTCCCTCAAGGAGGCAGCATGAACCGCACGAACACCGAGTGGCCGCTGTGGGAAGTCTTCGTCCGCAGCAAGGCGGGCCTGGACCACAAGCACTGCGGCAGCCTGCACGCCCCCGACGCCAAGGCCGCGATCCAGCTCGCGCGCGACGTGTACACGCGGCGCCAGGAAGGCACCAGCCTGTGGGTCGTGCGCAGCGACCAGATCGTCGCCAGCGACCCGGGCGACAAGGACATGTACTTCGACCCGATGGCCGACAAGGTCTACCGCCATCCCACCTTCTACGAGTTGCCCGAGTCGGTCAATCACATGTAGTCATGACGGCCCCCACGCTCACTTCGTTCGCTGCCCCCCAAGGGGGCGCGCAAGGCCCTTCGGGCGGCCGGGCGGGCCTTGCGACCCGCGAGACCTACGTTCTACGCCTGGCCGACACCTGCCTGATCTGGTCGCACCGCCTGTCGGAGTGGTGCGGCCACGCGCCGGTGCTGGAGGAGGACATCGCGCTGGCCAATCACGCGCTCGACCTGCTGGGTCAGGCGCGCGCGCTGCTCTCGCGGGTCGGCGACGAAGACCAGCTCGCTTACCTGCGCGACGAGCGCGAGTTCGTCAACGTCACACTGGCCGAGTTGCCCCGTGGAGACTTCGCCTTCACGGTGCTGCGCAACTTCCTGCTGTCGTCGTGGGCGCTGCTGATGTGGCAGCACCTGGCCGCGTCGCGCGACGCGGCGCTCGCGGCCGTGGCCGGCAAGGCGGTCAAGGAGGCGCGCTACCACCGCGAGCATGCCGCCGACTGGGTGGTGCGCCTGGGCGATGGCACCGAAGAGTCGTCGCAACGCATGCGGACCGCGCTCGAGCGCGCCTGGCCGTACACCAACGAGCTGTTCGATGCGGACGAGGTGGACCGCATGGCCGCCGAGTCGGGCCTCGGCCCGGCCTGGAGTGCGCTGCGCGAAGCCTGGCTCGCCGATGTCGAGGCGGTGCTGGCCGAGGCCACGTTGGCGCTGCCGCCGAAGAGCGGATTCCGCAGCGACGGCAAGCGCGGCCGCCACAGCGAGCACATGGGCCGCCTGCTGGCCGAGATGCAGGTGCTGCAGCGCGCCTACCCCGGAGGCGTGTGGTGAGCGACCTGAGCACGCCGTCGCGCACCGGTGCCGCCTGGCGCGCGCTCGCGGCCGTGCCGGACCCCGAGCTGCCGGCGCTGTCGGTGCTCGACCTGGGCATCGTGCGCGCTGTGGCCGAGCTCGACGACGGCACGCTCGAGGTGACGCTGACGCCCACCTACAGCGGCTGCCCGGCCACCGAGGTGATCGAGGCCTCGGTGCTCGCGGCGCTGGCGCCGATCGGCCCGGCGCGCGCGCGCACGCAGCTCGCGCCGGCCTGGACCACCGACTGGATCAGCGACGAGGGACAGCGCAAGCTGCGCGCGTACGGCATCGCGCCGCCGGGCCGCTGTGCCGACGCGACCCCGATCCGCATCGTGCGCCGCATCGCCTGTCCGCGCTGCGGCAGCATGCACACCGAGCGCCTGTCGGCTTTCGGTGCGACGGCCTGCAAGTCGCTGCATCGCTGCCTCGACTGCCGCGAGCCTTTCGAGTACTTCAAACCGATATGAAGCCCCCACGCTCACTTCGCTCGCTGCCCCCCGAGGGGGCGCATGGCGCCCTTCGGGCGGCCGGGCGGGCGCCATGAGCGCTTCGACACTTTTCCACCCGCTGCGCGTGAGGGCCATCGAACCCGACACTGAGGAAGCGGTGATCGTGTCGTTCGACGTACCGCCGGATCTTCAGCACGTGTTCTCGTTCAACCAGGGTCAGTACCTGACGCTGCGCACCGAGGTCGACGGCGAGGACCTGCGGCGCTCGTACTCCATCTGTGCCGGCATCGACGACGGCGAGTTGCGCGTCGGCGTGCGCAAGGTGGCGGGCGGCCGCTTCTCCAACTGGATCAACCAGCGCCTGAAACCCGGCGACGCGGTGCAGGTGATGCCGCCGCAGGGCCGCTTCTTCGTGCCGCTGGACGCCACCTCGCGGCGCCACTACCTCGGCGTGGCCGGTGGCAGCGGCATCACGCCGATCCTGTCGATCATGAAGACGGTGCTCGGCCGCGAGCCGCACGCACGCTTCACGCTGATCTACGCCAACCGTGCACCCAAGTCGACGATGTTCAAGGAGGAGATCGAGGACCTGAAGAACCGCCACATGGCGCGCCTCTCGCTGCACCACGTGTTCAGCGGCGAGGCCACCGAGCTGCCGCTGCATGCCGGCGTGATGGACCGCGCCAAGCTCGGCGAGTTCATGGGCCGCCTGGTCGACCCCCAGGCGATCGACCACGCCTTCGTCTGCGGCCCCTACCAGATGAACGACGAGGCCGAGGCGGCGCTGCTGGCGGCCGGTGTGCCCGAAGAGCGCATCCACATCGAGCGTTTCGGCGTCGCACCGAGCGTGGCGGCCGCCGGTGACGCCGGCGGCGCGGTCGAACACGAGGTCAAGCCGGGCGACGCCGAGCGCGCGCGCATCGTCATCGTGCGCGACGGCCTGCGGCGCGAGTTCGACTTCAGCCAGAACGACCCCAGCATCCTCGACGCGGCGTCCTCGGCCGGGCTGGAGGTGCCGTTCTCCTGCACCTCCGGCGTGTGCGGCACCTGCCGCGCCAAGCTGGTCGAAGGCCAGGTGCGCATGACGCGCAACTTCGCGCTCGACAAGGCCGACCTCGCGGCCGGCTTCGTGCTGACCTGCCAGTCGCATCCGCTCACGGAGCGCGTGGTCCTGTCATTCGACGACCGGTAGCCCCCCACGCATGGCCCGTACCCGCGCCGCCACCTTCGACGACCAGCGCGCGCTGATCCTGGCGCGTGCGGCGGAGCTGTTCGCACGCCGCGGCTACTCGGCGGCCACGATGAACGACGTGGCGGCAGCCTGCGCCGTGAGCAAGGCCACGCTCTACCACTACTTCCGCGACAAGCCGGCGCTGCTGGCGCGCATCGCGCTCGCGCATGTCGAGCGCCTCGAGGCGGTGGTGGCCGAGGTGCGCGTGCGGCGTCTGGCGCCCGATGCCGAACTGCGCGCCCTGATCGAGGCCTTCATGACGGTCTACGCCGACGCGCAGCACGAGCACCGCGTGCTGACCGAGGACGTGAAGTTCCTCGCCGATGCCGAGCGCCAGGAGGTCGTGGCGGCCGAGAAGCGCGTCGTGGCCGCCTTTGCCGCCACCATCGCACGCGTGCGCCCCGAGCTCAAGCCACGCGCCACGCCGCTGGCGATGCTGCTGTTCGGCATGATCAACTGGACCTTCACCTGGCTCAAGCCCGGTGGCGCGCTCACGCATGCCGACCTGGCGCCGATGGTGGTGCAGCTGTTCTTCGGGGGCCTGCCGGCGGTGCGCCACAGTGTGCCCCGGCGAAGCGCGCGCAACTCCGTACCCGCCTGACGGGCGCAACGCGCCGGCTCAGTCCTCGCCGTCGCGCGCCGTCGGATGATCGGCGCCGGCGCGCGACACCCAGCTCGCGAGATCGGTCGTCAGGTAGCGCACGCGGTCGGCCAGATGCAGGGCGATGTTGCGCAGCAGCTTCGAGGCCAGCGCGGGGTGCGAGCGCATCAGGCGGTCGAGCGAATCGACCGGCAGGCGCAGCGCGCTGACCGCCGACTCGGCCACGGCGTCGGCCGAGCGCCGCTCGCGCCCCAGCACCGCCATCTCGCCGATCGTCACCCCGGGCGCGAACGACGCGAGGCGGCGGCTCGTGCCCGGCAGCCGCAGGCCGATGTCGCCCTTCAGGCTGATGTACAGCGCATCGCCCGGATCGCCGGCGCGGAACAGCCACTGACCCGGGACGAACTCGCAGGGACTCATCTCGGCCTGCAGCAGCGCCAGTTCGTCGGGCGTCAGCTCGCGGGCGATCATCGTGTCGGCCAGTGGCAGCGGGGCGTCGGTCGCGCGCTCGACCTGCAGGCGCTGCAGCAGATCGTCTTCGGCCTGCTCGAGCGCCAGGTCGGTGTTGGCCGCGAAGTGCAGCGTCTGCAAGTCCGGCATGCCGGCGATCGACTCCATCAGCGCGCGGCGTGCGTCGCCGCGGGCCCACTCGGCGAACACGAGCCGCTTGCCCTGGCGATGCCAGTCCTCGGCGACCTCGCACAGGATGCGCGCGCCGGTCACGTCGATCTCGCCGACCTGGTGCATGTCCAGGATCGCCGTGTCCACCTCCGACGACAACGCGTGCAGGCGCTCGCGCAGCGCGTCGGCGGTGCCGAAGAACAGCGCACCTTGCAACTCCAGCACGGCAATGCCGTGCCCCGCATGGCTCAGGCTGGCGGTCTGGTTCGGCGGCCGGCTCTTCAGCGAGTGCCGCGTGTTGCCGCGCCAGACCCGGCGCACGACGTCGCGCATGTTCGCGCGCACGAACAGCAGCACCGAGACCGTGGCCCCGATCAGCACCGCATGGCCGAGGCCGAACAGCAGCGCGCTCAAGGCCACCGCGACGGTCACGACCCAGTTCCAGGCCAGGTGGTGGCGCCGGCGCGGCCCGGCGTGCGTGTCGCGACGATGGCGTGCGCGCCACGCCTGCAACGGCAGCTGCCACAGCGTCGGCGACATCATCGACAAGCCCAGATAGACCAGCACGCCACCGACCGCGGCGATGGGCAGTGCCTCGAACACGGCCGGAGCGAGCAGCAACAGGGTCAGCAGCGCGGCGGCGTACGCGAGCACGATGTGCCGGTCGCCGGGTCGCTGCCGTATCAGGCCCACCGAGGCCGGCACCGACGGTGACGCCGGCAGGCCGCCCACCATCGCCGAGGCCAGGTTGGCCAGCCCCTGCGCCACCAGCTCGCGGTTGGCGTTGCGCGAGCGGCGCAGCCGGCCGTCGACGATCGACGCCGCCAGCAGGGCGTCGAGCGTCACGATCAGCGAGGCCGTCAGGGCGAACACGCCCAGCAGGGTCCACACCGCGGGCTGGGCCAGCAGCTGGGGCAGCCGGGCAGCGGCGTCGATGCCGCCGAACCAATGCTCCGGCAGCGCGGGGACCCCCACCGCGGGGCCCAGCCTGTGGCCCAGGCCCAGCTGCTGCAGCACCAGCTGCAGCAGCGTGGCCGCCGCCAGGCCGAGCAGCAGGCTCGGCAGCCGCGACGGACGGTGGGCGGCCCACCAGGTCAGGCCGAGCGCGGTCAGTCCCACCAGCACGGCGCCCGGGCGCAGCGCGCCGCCGACGGACCCGAAGCTGCCGCCGAGCAGCGCCGGCACGGCACCGACCACCAGCAGCAGGCCGATGCCGGTCGACAGCCCGACGTGCACCGGGTAGGGCGTGAACTTGACGATCGCGCCGAGGTGCAGCAGGCCGCTCAGCATCACCAGCACGCCCGTGGCCGCGACACCCAGCGCCACCAGCATCAGCACCTGCCAGCCGGCCTCGGTGCCGCTGCCTTGCACATGCGGCAGCAAGGCGGCCACCAGACCCGCGGTCAGCAGCGCGAGCGCGGCGCCGGCATCGTCCGCGAGCCGCCCGGCGCCGACCAACGAGGCTGCAATGCTGCCGACGGCCGCGCCGAGCAGCGCCAGCCCCATCGCCACAGGCCCGAACGCGCTGCCCAGCGCAGCGAACGCGATCAGGCCATAGGCCGCGTTCTCGGGGGCATGGGTGGCCGCGCTGGCGATCGCCGCGGCGGCGGTCGAACCTGCCTGGCGCAGGCGGTTCGCTCCGGTGCTCGTCGGTACGGCTTGGGTCGCGCGGGGCATGCCTTCGGCAGGGTCGTGCCCGACGCTGTCGGGTTGCCGCCGATCATAGTGGCCATGCCGCGCGGACGCGGTCGGTGGCGTTCACGCCAGCGCCTGCCACTCGGGCACGCGTCGGCGCCAGCGCCGGGGCACCATCGACGCCGCGCCCGCGTCGGTGTTCAGCCCGACTTCGTGGTGAACCAGGCGTCGCTCGCCTGGCGCTGCCACTCGGCGAGCTGCTTCTCGGCGTCTTCCTTGGCGATGCCGTAGCGCTCCTGGAGCTTGCCGGCGAGCTGGTCGCGGCGACCGGCGACGACATCGATGTCGTCGTCGGTCAGCTTGCCCCATTGCGCCTTGGCCCTGCCGGAGACCTGCTTCCAGTGGCCTTCAATGCGGTCCCAGTTCATGAGCGCACCGCGATCTCGTTCTTGACCGCCTTGACGCCTTGCACCTTCCAGGTCAGGGACTCGGCAGTGCTGCGTTCGGTGCTGTTCTTCGCGAAGCCCGAGAGCATCACGGTGCCGTTGAGCGTCTCGACCTTGATGCTGAGGGCGTCGACTTCCTTGTTCTCGACGAAACGGGCCTTGACGGCCGTGGTGATCGCCGCGTCGTCGACGTAGGCGCCGACGGTTTCCTGGCCGCGCGTGACGGCGCAGCCCGCGGAAACGAGCAGGATGCAGGCGGTGGCGGCAGCGGCCAGGGTGGTGCGGGTGTTCATGTGGAGTCTCCAGTGCAGTGGTGGGTGGGGGGGGAAGGTGGTACCGAGGCCCGTGGGGGCCTCAGTCCGCGGCGAGCCAGTCCTTCAGCTCGTCAGCGTGCTGTTGCTCGTCGGCGAGGATGTCCTCGAGCAGGCGCCGGGTGGTCGAGTCCTTGTCGCCGATCAGCGTGATGAGCTGGCTGTAGGCCTCGATGGCCACGCGTTCGGCAATCAGGTTGGCCTTGATCATCGACTTCAGGTCGGCCGAGTCGTCGTAGGCCGCATGGCTGCGCGTGGTCAGCGAGTCGGGGCCGAAGTCGGGTTCGCCGCCCAGCTGCACGATGCGTCTTGCCAGGCGGTCGGCGTGGCCGGCTTCCTCGGTGGCATGCACCAGGAACTCCTCGGCGATCTTGGGCGACGACAGGCCCTCGGCGGTGAAGTGGTGGCGCTTGTAGCGCAGCACGCACACCAGCTCGGTGGCCAGCGAGTCGTTGAGCAGCTGGATGATGTCCTTGCGCCACGGGCCCGAGTGCGGCGTCACGGCGCCGAGATTCAGGTTGCGCCGCGCCGCGTCGATGGCAGCCTCGTCGAGCGCCAGGCGCTCGCCCTCGGCGGGCTTGACGGTCTTGATGTGGGGAACGGGTGCAGCGGTGGCCATGGAGGGGTCCTGGGAGAAGAAGGGACGTCGGTTGCGGCGGGTGCGGCACCGATTGAGTCCAATGTAGGCAGGGCCGCCCTCAGGGGCCATCGGCACGCAGCGCGTGCGCGTGTAGGACAGCACCGCCCGTCGCCTTCGGCGCCGCCTCGGCTGGTGCATGGGCCGGGTTCGGCAAGGCCATCACGAAGCAGCTGTGCGGCGCCAGGTCGGCCCACGGCAGCGTTTCGCCCGGCGCCAGCAGCCGCGCGGACCACTCGCGCGTCGCCGCCCGTGCGGCGTCGGGTGTCGTGCGCATGAAGACGAAGCGCATCGTGCGCCCGTCGCGCGCAAGCTTCAGTTCGGCCCACGGCCAGTGCGAGGGCAGGCAGGGGGTGAAGCTGAGCGTGCGTGCTTCCAGCCGCAGGCCGAAGATCGACTCGATGGCGGCACGGTGCAACCAGGCCGCGGCCCCGGTGTACCAGCTCCAGCCGCCGCGGCCGACATAGGGCGACTGGCTGTAGACGTCGCCGGCCACCGCATAGGGCTCGATGTCGTAGGCCGCGCGCTGCTGCGGGTCGCGTGAGCGGTGGGCCGGGCTCAGGCAGGTGAAGTAGCGCCACGCGAGGTCGGCAGCCTCGGCAGTCTTCGCATGCCGCGTGGCGTGCTCGGCTTGTGCCATCAGTGCCCACACGCCGGCGTGCGAGTACTGGCCGCCGTTTTCGCGCACGCCCGGTGGGTAGGCCTGGATGTAGCCGGCGCTCGGCGTGGCATGCACCAGCGGCGGGTGCAGCAACCGGATCAGGCCGGCCTCGGCGTCGACCAGGTGAGTCTGCACCGCGGCCAGCGCCATGCGCTGCAGGGCGGGTGACGCCTGATGCGACAGCACGGACCAGGCCTGCGCCACGAGGTCGATGCGGCCTTCCGGGTTGGCGAGCGACCCCAGCGGCTGCCCATCGTCGAAGAAGGCACGCTTGAACCATTGCCCGTCCCAGGCCGGACCGAGCAGCGCGGTTTTCCAGCCGCGCGCCGCCTGTTCCCAGCGCTGTGCCCGTGCGGACTCGCCGCGCGCACGCGCCAGCGGCGCGAAGTCGGCCACCAGCGCGCACAGGAACCAGCCGAGCCACACCGACTCGCCGCGCCCTTCGTGGCCGACGCGGTTCATGCCGTCGTTCCAGTCGCCGCTGCCCATCAGCGGCAGCCCATGGGCGCCCACGCGCAGGCTGCGGTCGATCGCGCGGGCCGCGTGCTCGAACAGCGTGGCGCTCTGGTCGCTGACCGCGGGCGTGTAGTACGCGTCCTCGGCGCCCTCGGCGATCGGCGGGCCTTCGATGAACGGCACCTTCTCGTCCAGCAGCGCGGCGTCGTCGGTGCACTGCAGGTAGCGCACGCAGGCGTAGGGCAACCACAGCAGGTCGTCCGAGAAATGGGTGCGCACGCCGGCGCCGGTGGGCACATGCCACCAGTGCTGCACGTCGCCCTCGGGGAACTGGCGCGACGCGGCGAGCACGATCTGATCGCGCAGCAGCTTTGGCTCGGCCCAGGCGAGCGCCATCGCGTCCTGCAGCTGGTCGCGAAAGCCGATCGCCCCACCGGCCTGGTAGAAGCCGGCCTTGGCCCACAGGCGGCACGACACGGCCTGGTACAGCAGCCAGCGGTTGACCATGGCGTCGAACAGCGGGTCGGGCGTCGTCACCTGGGTCGCACCGAGCAGGGCGTCCCAGCGCCGGCGCGCTTGCTCAAGACGTTGCTGCGGCGGCAGCGCGGCGGCCACGGCCGCGAGCTGGCGCGCCGCCGCACTGTCCTGCGCGTGGCCGATCAGAAACACGCGCTCGATCGTCTCGCCGGGCGCGATGTCGACCTCGGTCGCGAGGGCCGCGCAGGGGTCGAGCCCGCTGCCGCTGCGCTGACCGAAGTGGTCGGGCAGCACGCGCCGTCCGCGTGCGTCGAAGCACTCGCGGCGGTCGCAGGTCCAGTCCTCTGCTCCGTCCGCCGCGCCCGCCAGCGCGAGGAACGCGGTGCCGTCGCCGAAGCCTCCGGAGCGGTCGCGCTGGGTGCACAGCAGCGCACTCAGCTTGCCGGCCGGCAGGCGCTGCCGATGCAGCGAGGTGTGCACGGTATTGCGGTCGCTGCGCGTCGCGCCCATCAGCCACTCGGCCACGCCGACCACGCGCAGCGCCTGCGTGCGCGTGCCGCGGTTGGCCAGGCGCAGCGCCACCTGCTTGACGGCGGTCTGGGCATCGATGCACCAGGTCGCCGTCACCTCGAGATCGCCGCGGCGATGGCTGATGACGCTGTAGCCCTGGCCGTGGGCGATGCGATAGCCCGGCGGCGCGGCCGGGCCATCGCCCCAGGCCGAAGGCGCGGCGCCCCAGACCTCGCGCGTGCGCCGGTCTTGCAGCAGGAACCATTCGGACGGCGGGTCGGACACCGCGTCGTTGGACCACGCGGTGAGCTGGTTCATGCGGCTGTTGACGGCCCAGGTGTAACCACCGCCGGATTCGGTGAGCTGCGCGCCGAAGCCCGGGTTGGACATCACGTTGACCCAGGGTCGGCGCGGCCGCTGCGCAGCACTGACATCGAAGCGGAACTCGCCTGAGGGCTCGGCAAACTCGCCCTGCGGCGGCGCACCGGAGGCCGGGTCCTGCGCGGCGTGCCGGTCGGCGTCGACGAGGCCGGTCGACGTGGCGTGGCGCTCCTCGAACGCCTGCTCGTGCAGCTCGCTCCAGGCCTGCACATGGTGCAACAGCGGCCGGCCGTCGGCGTGCAGGCGCACGCGCGCCAGGCTCTGCAGCGTGCTCAGTTCGTCGGCCGACAGCTCGGCGGCGCGCAGCAGGTGCAGGCTGGTGGCGTGGTGGGTCGCCGCCGTGTCGGCGAGATGGCGCTCGCGCAGCAGCGTGAGCTCGTGCTGCAGCGCCATCTGGTAGGACGCTGGCTCGGCGTTCACCACCACCAGGTCGCAGGCGACGCCACCCCAGGACCACAGGCGCAGCGCCTGGGCCAGCGAGCGCAGCAGCCCAAGGCCCTGCATCACGCCGGCCGACACCAGGATCAGCGGCCGGTCGCCCGAGATGCCGAAGCGCCACAGCAGCCGCCGGTCGCACACCTCGCCGACCACACCAGCCGACGGCCGCGTCAGGCTCTGTACCAGCGCACTCGTCAGCTTCTGGACCCCTGCGAAGGTCTCGGGGCTGATGCCGAGCGCGCGCAGGCGGATGCCGCTCAGCGTGGCCGACATCAGCGACGCGCGCTGCACGTGGCTGGGCTGGCGGTACTTGTCGATCACCGCGCGCAGCACGGCGCCGTCGTCGGACGCCGCCGTGGCGAACACCAGACGGGCCTGGGCCTGCGGTGCCAGGTGCAACTGCACGGCCAGCGCGCACACGGGATCCAGGCCGGTGTCGAGTGCGACAGTGGCACCGGCGCCGCCGTCCGCGGGGTGCGGCGGCAGGTCGTGCAGCGCGCCGCACGGCTGCGTCGCGTCGCGGTTGCGACCGAGCCAGCGCTGGCGGTCGGTCTGCACACGCACGCCCACCACCTGCGGATCGCTCTCGGCGAGGAAGTGCGTGGCCTGCAGCCCGCGCTCGGTGGCCAGGCGCGGCGTGCGCTCGAACAGCAGCGCCTGGTGCTCGGCCAGCCAGGCCGCGCGCACGAACAGGTTGCTGAACGCGGGGTGCGCTTCGTCGGCGCGCGGGTCGGCCAGCGTGACGTCGAAAGCCGAGACCAGTTCGATGTCGAGCACTTCGTCGCCCTGGTTGTGCAGCTCGACGACGCGAAACTCGATGTCGTCCTCGGGACTGACCCAGACCGTGGTGTGGGCCTGCAGGCCGGGCCAGGTGGCGTCGAAGCAGACGCGGTCGGCGTGGTAGATGCTCTTGTACTCCGCCCGCGGGTCGGGTGCCGGGTGCTGGCTGATCGAGAACAGCGGCGCCACGGGTGCGCCCGGTGCCGCGCCGTGCGCGGCCTCGCGCCAGCGCAGGTAGAAGAAGCTGCCTTGTGCATCACGCAGCGCGTCGTCGCGCCAGCGCGTGATGCCGCTGGCACCCCAGCGGCTCCAGCCGGCCCCGTTGGCACGCAGCGCGACGCTGTAGCGTCCGTTGCCCAGCACGTGGGTGGGTTCGAGCGCCGTCGTGCCGGGCAGCACCTCGCGCCGCAGGCCCGGCGCGCGGCGTTGCAGCGACAAGGGCATCGCGATGGCCGGCGGCGTGCGCAGCGGCGGCACCTCGCGCGGCGCGCGCTCGTGCAGCAGCGAGGCCACGGCCTCGATGTGCGGGTTGGCCATGCCCCAGCGCTGCACCGCGCCGTCGCGCAGCGCATTGGTCAGCGCCACCAGGCTCATGCCCTGGTGGTGGGCCATGAAGGTGGCCACCGGCGTGCAGTGCGCGCTGTCGCTCTGTCGCGAAGGCGTGAAGTCCAGCGCATCGATGAAGCCCCAGGCGCCGCGCGCTCCCAGCGCTTCGAGGCGCGCGAAGTTGAGGCTGGCGCGATGCGGTGCCACCTGGGCCGCGAGTGCCGTCGCGTAGGGGGCGATCACCACCTCGTCGGGCGGCGTGCGGCGCAGCGCAAGGCGCGGCACCCCTTGCGGCGCGTACTGGTAGGCCAGCGTGTGGTCGCTCGCGGCATAGGCCGATTCCGAGATGCCCCAGGGCACGCCGTGCGCGTGGGCGAATCCCATCTGTTCGCGCAGCGCCGCGCAGCCGGCCTCGCGCAGCACGCTGCCGTGCGGTTCGTCGAGCACCAGGCTGGGCATCAGGTACTCGAACATCGAGCCCGACCACGAACGCAGGCCGACCTGGGTGCCGACCGCGTAGAACGGACGCCCGAGCGAGGCCCAGTGGCTGACAGGCACCTCGCCCTTGGCGATCGCCAGCAGGCTGGTCAGGCGCGACTCCGAAGCCAGCAGGTCGTAGAAGCCGGCGTCGAGTTGCTGCTCTGCGACGCGGTAGCCGATATGGAACAGGTGGCGCTTGCGGTGGTAGAGGAAGCCGAACTCCGCCGACCAGGCCAGGGCCTCGCAGGCCGGCGCCAGCGCCTGCAGGCGTGCGTGCAAGGGCGGGTCGGCCGTCTCGCGCGCGGCTTCGAGGCAGGCCTGCGCCACGGCCAGCAGGTGGCCGCTGAAGTTGCCGCTGTCGACGGTCGACACGTACATCGGCAGCAGTGGCGCACAGCTTTGCGTGTCGTACCAGTTCAGGAAGTGGCCGCGGTGGCGCTGCAGGGTGGCCAGCGTCGCCAGCGTGGCCTGCAGGCGCTCGGCCATCTGGGCCGTGTCGATCCAGCCGAAGCGGCGCGCGCAGGCCACCGACAGCAGGTACAGCCCGATGTTGGTCGGCGAGGTGCGGTGCGCCACCATCTCGTGCGGCGTGGTCTGCAGGTTGTCCGGCGGCAGGTGGTGGTCGTCCGGCCCGACGCAGCGCTCGAAGAAGCGCCAGGTGTCGTGCGCAATCCCTTCGAGGTGATGCCGGTCGGCGGCCGACAGCGCCGCATCGACGCGCGCCGGCCGGCGCCGGCTGACCCACCAGGTGGCCAGCGGAGCCGCGGCCCACAGCGCGCACAGCACGGCGGCCAGCACCGGCCACGGTGTGCCGGCTGCCCACAGCGCGGCCCACAGCGCGAGGGCTACCACCGGCTCGCTCCAATGCTTGCGCAAGACCGCGCCGAGCTGGTCCTTGGCCTGCGCATGCGTGGTGGCGGTCGTCGTCCACTGCATCAGGTGGCGGCGGCTGACGAGCATGCGGTAGAGCGCGCGCACGATCGCGTCGGTGGCCATCAGCGCGTGCTGCAGCAACTGCACCAGGTGCCACAGGCCGCCCCCGAGCGCGCGCGCCAGCTCGTTGCCCGCCTGGCGGAAGAAGTAGGCCTGGGCCAGGTCGTCGCGGCTGGGCGAGAAGCCGGCCAGCGCGCCCATCAGCGGCCCGGCCGAAAAGGCGGCCAGCACCAGCGCGAGCGCCGACCACGGCGCCACGACGCCGGTGGCCAGGGCGAGCAGCACGAGGGCCAGCGACATCGGCGACACCAGGGAGCGGCGCAGGTTGTCGAGCATCTTCCAGCGGTTGATCGCGGCGAGCGGGTAGCGCCCTGGGTTGAGCAGGATCGGCAACAACTGCCAGTCGCCGCGCATCCAGCGGTGCACGCGTGCCGCGGCCACGTCGGCATGGAACGGCGCGTCCTCGATCAAGGTGATCTCGGACGCGGCGGCGCAGCGCACGATCGAGCCCTCGACCAGGTCGTGGCTCAGCACCAGGCCCTCGGGCAGCCGGCCCGCGAGCGCCGCGTGCATCGCCTGCACCTGCAGCAAGCCCTTGCCGGTGTAGCTGCCCTCGCCGAACAGATCCTGGTAGACCTCGGAACTGGCGGCGCTGTACGGGTCGACGCCGCACTGGCCGGCGAAGAGGCGGTGGAAGTGCGTGACTTCGCGCGGCGCCGGCAGCGGCGTCACGACGCGCGGCTGCACGATGCCGTAGCCGGCCACCACGCGCTGCCCTTCGGCGTCCAGGCGCGGCTGGTTGTGCGGGTGCGCGGCCACGCCGACGAGTTCGCGCAGGCGCCCGGGTGGCAGCTCGGTGTCGCTGTCGAGTGTCAGGACATGGCGCGTGTCGGCGGCGACACGCGAGGCCTCACCGAGGTCGAGGAAGTCTCCTTGGGCTCCCGTGGCCAGGAGTGCGATCAACTGCTCGAGCTTGCCGCGTTTGCGCTCCCAGCCGATCCAGCGCTGCTCGGTGCTGCTGAAGCGGCGTTCGCGATGCAGCAGGATGAAGCGCGGTGCCGCCGCGGCATCGATCGGCTCGTCGGCGGCGGTGGTCAGAGGGTGGTCCGCATTGAGCGCGCGGATCCGCTGCACCGCATCGGCCAGCAGCACCGCGTCGGACGTGGCATGGGCCGCGTCGGCATCGGCCCAGTCCGACAGCAGCGCGAACTGCGTGTGCGGCTCCGGGTTCGCGAGGTGGTGCAGCCGCAGGCGGTGCACCAGCGTGGCCGTCGACGCCGCGTCGGTCAGCATGGCCGGGATCACCACCATCACGCGCTGCGAGAGCGGGATGCCGCTGGCCAGCGCCAGGCGCGGCAGCGATCGCGGACGCGCCGACTCGCTGACCAGCCGGTGCACGATGGCGACCACCGCTTCGGAGGCCGGGAAGCTCATCAGCACCGCAGCCAGCAGCGTCAGGCCCAGCGTCGGGCCCGGGTTCGCCGGCACGCCACCGGGGTGCAGCAGCATCCAGGCGACCACGCCCGCCGTGCCCAGCAGCAGCGATGTCAGGTAGGCCGGCAGCGCCAGCGGCCGCAGGGTGTCGAGCCAGTGCGTCGCCATGCGCTCGTGCAGGCCGAGCGCGTGCGCGAGGCGGGCGCGTCCTGCGCCTTCGAGCCAATGGCTGGCCACGGTGCGGGCGTCGTCGCTGTCACCCGAGCGCATCTGGTCGAGCAGCGCCTGTGCCACCACCCGTTCGCTGCAGCCACTGCGCCGCGCCAGGCGTTCGATGCCGTGCAGGGTCTGGTCGCGCGTGCGCACGTGCTCGGCCTCGAACACCGGCGAGGTCAGCATCAGTCGCATCAGCGCGCTCGCGCGGGCGACGATGTCGGGCCAGTCGGCGTCGCCGATCGCGCGCAGCGAGGTCACGGCGTTGCTGACGCTCAGGTTGTCGGCCGCCTGCTCGGCGCGTTGCTGCACGAGCAGCGCCAGCGCGTCGGGCTGGCGGCGCTGCAGCCAGTCGTGCAGGTGGGCCTGGTCGGCGGCGTCGCCCGTGGTGCGCCGGTCCTGCAGGCGCTGCGCCATCTGGGCCATGAAGACAGGGCCCACGCCGCGCTGCTCGAGCAGGGTCAGCAGTTCGTCGAGCACCGGGGTGGGGCAGTCCTCGAGCCGGTCGCAGCAGCGGTTGGCCACCTCGCGCGCCGCCTTGTTGGTGGCCACGCGCTCGGCCAGCCGGCGCAGGTTCTCGATCAGCAGCACGCGCAGCGTGGTGGGCAGGGCCCACACCTCCGCCAGCGTGAGTTCGCGCGTCTCCTGGTAGGCGCACAGGAACTGCACCAGCAGCGCCTCGTCGAACGCGCCGTCGGTGTGGGCGACGAAGGCCCAGGCCACGCCGTAGACCCGCGGCAGGCCGGCCAGCGGTTCGTCCACCAGCACCGGCAGGGCGCGGAAGTAGCTGCGCGGCAGGCCCTTGCGCACCTCGTCGAGCTGGGCCTCGATCAGGTAGAAGTTGTCGAGCAACCACTCGGCCGCCGGACTGATGTCGTAGCCGGTCGCGGCTTGCACGCCGATGTAGTGATGCGCCTCGCGCAGCACCCGGATGTTGTGGCGCAGGCGCGGGAAGAAGACGGCGTCGCGCAGCTTCGCCTTGGCCGCGCGGTGCGTCTCACCGAGGCTGCGGCCGTGCTGCGCGAAGCGCTGCAGACCGAAGATCTCGGAGCGGATCGGCGGCTGCACCGGACCGCGCTTGCCTTCCAGGATCTCGCAGAGCGCCGGGGGCGCCTGCGGGACCAGGCGCAGCAGCTCGGACCCCGCCATGGGCTACACGACCGACAGGCTGACGGCGATCAGCGCCGCGCTCAGCAGCGCGGTGGTCACGAAGCGCGACGCGACGAAGCGGTACGCCGCATCGGCCCAGCAGCGCAGGGCGAACAGGCGTCCGGTGAGGGCGCGGCAATGGTCGAGATGTTCGCCCAGCACCGACAGCTCCGTCGGCAGGCTGTCGGCGGCGAACGGAATCGACGCTGTACTCCAGCGCGCGTCGGCGGCGACATCGGTCTTCATGCTGTGCTCCGCGCGCACGGCAGCGGGTGCCGTACGACGAGATGGAAAGGGCAGTTCGTGCGCTCGCCCGGGGCGACTGGTGGATCGCGAGGCGGGGAAGCGGTGACTTCAGGGTAGCCAGCCGTGACGATGACGTCTGTCGGACGGCGCACTGATCCCTGTAGGACAGGGCCTGGGTCGGCGCGCGCCGCGGCAGCCTACTTCTTGTCGGGGTCCACCTTGTTGCCGATGACGCCACCGACCACGGCACCGCCCACGGTGCCGGCGGTGCTGCCGCCGGTCAGCACGGCACCGGCGACGCCGCCGATGGCGGCGCCGGTGGCCGTGTTCTTGTCGCGCGTGGACATCCCGCTGCAGGCGGCCAGGATCAGGGCCAGCACGGCGATCGGGATCTGGGGATTGATGAGACGGGTGTTCATGATGGGGCCTTGAGGTGGATGACGTGGGGATCGAGCGCCACGACGAATGCAGACTTCAATGCGCATTCGACTTGCCTCGCTTCTACGTCCACGCCATGCCCGCGTCTGTGCGACAGGCCACGCAACGCCGGTCCGGCCTGTGTGCGCTGCCGCACGGTGTGACGTGCCCTGGCGCACAGACGATCGAACCCGCACTGCCTACCTTCGCCACTTGCTCGCGCCGTCGCGCCGGGCCGATGGGGGATCGCCGATGGATCGCTGGACCGCGTTGTCCGTGCTGCCCGCCTTGCTCGGCGTGCTGGCCTGTGACGTGCCCGACGCGCCGCCCGCGCCGGCGCAGCTGGACGCAGCGGCGGCAACGATGCGGCCGGCCTCCGTCAGAGGCGGCGTCGGCGCAGTGCCTACGGCGGCCGCGTCAGCACCCCCGCGCTCGATCTACTCGATCGTCCCCGACTGAGAGGAGCACGCCATGAGCCGCTCTATCGAAGGAGTCCCCATGACTGTGAATGCCGAGAGTTTCGATGCCTGGTCGCAGCCCCAGGCGATGGGCCGCGGGGCCGACGTCGTCGACCTGTTCACGGCCCGCCCGCGTGAGGCGGCCGATCCCTTCGGCTTCGACGACACGGTCCCGCTGTCGCGAGCCGTCCCGCAAGCCCAAGACATCGCGATCGATGACTGGAACGTCCTGTGCACCGCCGTCGAGGCGCGCCTCGGCCTGATCGTCGGCGCCCAGCGCATGGAACCCGCTGCCGGTACGGCCGCGGGGCTGCTGCGCGGCATCCGCGCCGACGTGCTGGAGTGCGTGAAGGCCCTGGCGCAACTGCGCATGGCGCTGACGCCTGAACGTGTGCGCGTGCGGACCCTCGAGCGGGCACTGTCGGAGGCCGAGGCCACGCTGGTGACGCTTCGCGCCGAGCTCGCGGGCACCCGCGCGGCCGAGCGCCAGGCCTCGCATCGGGCCTTGCACGACAGCCTGACCTCGCTGCCGAACCGGGCCTGCTTCTGCGCCCGCCTGGAGCAGGCGATCGGCCAAGCCGATCCCACGGACCAGTCGCTGGCGGTGATGTACATCGACCTCGACGGCTTCAAGCGCATCAACGACACCCACGGCCATGCGATCGGCGACGAGATGCTGCGCATCGTCGCCGCGCGACTGACGCGCGCGATGCGCGCCGACGACCTGGTGGGCAGGCTCGGTGGCGACGAGTTCGTCGCCCTGCTGCCCGTCGTGCCGCCCGGCTTGGGACGCCTGGAACGCCTGGCCCGTGAACTGTCCGAGATCGTGTCCGAGCCCTTCCAGCTCGGCACGCTGAGTCTGACCGTGCGGCCCAGCATCGGCATCGCCGTCTGGCCCGACGACGGCGCGACGGGCGAGGTGCTGCTGCGCCATGCCGACGCGGCGATGTACCGCGCCAAGCGCGCGCGCAGCGGACATGCCTTCTTCGATGGCCATGACGGCACCGTCATGGGCCAGGCCTCTTCGCCGCCGGTGCCGGCATGAGCCTGCTGGCCTTGTCCCTGTCCGTGCTCGCGGTGGCCGCCTCGCTGGCGGTGGCCCTGTGGGCGTGGCACGCGATGACGCGGCTGGACGACGACCTGCGGACCTATGCCAGCTTCGAGCTGATGCGCCTGGACATCGCTCCGGGTGCGAATGCCCGACCCGCGCCCTCCAGGCGCTTCAACGACCCTTCCGACCCACCACAAGGACTCACATGAACAAGATCAACACCTTTCACGCCTCGCTCGTCGTCGTCGCCGCGCTGCTGGCCTGGCCGTTGGCGCAAGCCCAGTCGATGAGCAAGGCCGACTACCAGGCCGGCAAGACCCGCATCGGCGCCGATCTCAAGGCCGACAAGGCGGGCTGCGCGTCGCGCAGCGACAACGCCAAGGACGTCTGCCTGGCCGAAGCGGCCGGCAAGAAGCGGGTCGCGCTGGCGCAACTGGAGTACGGCTACACCGCCAAGGCGGGCGACCGGAACAAGCTTCAGACCGCCCGGGCCGAGTCGGCCTACGCGGTGGCCAAGGAGAAGTGCGACGACCAGTCCGGCAACGCCAAGGACGTGTGCGTCAAGGAGGCCAAGGCCGTCGAGGTCAAGGCCCTGGCCGACGCCAGGATGGGCAAGGAGATCGGCGAGGCCCGCACGGAAGCCGCCAAGGACAAGCGCGACGCCGACTACCAGGTGACCATCGAGAAGTGCGGCGCACTGGCGGGCGACGCCAAGGGCAGCTGCATCGACGCGGCCAAGGTCCGCTTCGGCAGGACCTGACGCGGCGGCGAAGGAGATCACGATGATCGTCGCTGAAATCGAACGGGCTGGGGCGCGCGCGTCACAGCCGCAAGTCCGTGCGATCGCCACTGCGTCGCCGCCCCCCGAACCTGGCGTGATGCGACTGACCGCCGTGCGGGACAGGTCAGGGGGCATCGTCGACTTCGTCTGGGTGTCCTGCAACGCGGCCGCAGCACGGCTGATGTACTGCGCAGCGAGCGACCTGCCCGGCAGGCACCTGCGCGACGGGGTGGCGGGGCCGCTCGGACACCCGGTGCTGGTCGAGCGCTACCGGCGTGTCATCGAGCACGGCAACCCGCAGTCGTTTGCGCAGGTGCACCTGCTGGACGGGACGCAAGACATCGTCGACCACCGCGTGGTGCGCCTTGGCGACGGCGTCATCGTCACGCTGACCAACGTCAGCGCGCAGCGGCGTGCGCAAGAGCGCCGCTTGCACAGCCAGGCGGCCACCCGGCGGGTCGCAGGCTGGGCGGCCGCCTGAGTCGCCCTTGAGGCCAGGCCGGCGGCGGCTGCGGTCGCGACCCGGTCAGTCGCCGTGCGCGGTGTCGCCGAGACGCTCCCAGGCGTCGCGCGCGGCCAGGCGGGCGCGCTCCCAGTCCAGGGTCGACGTGCCCTTGGCCGCGGGCCAGCCGCGCGACAGGTGCGGCTCGATGTCGTCGAACAAGTGGCCTGGGTTCTTGCCATAGGCCTCGGCCGCATGCAGGTAGGCCGGCTCGTACTGTTCGAAGCGCGACCCGTCGCCCGCGTAGGGGCGCTCCTTGAAGTGCTGGCGCCAGTACGCCAGCTCGGCGACCGTGTCGACGCCTTGGCCGAGCGGTTCGCCCGCGTAGCCGCCGACGATGGCGCCGATGGTCGCGCCCATCAGCGCAGGCTGCCGCGACGCAGCAGGTTGACCACGGCGAGCAGGAGCGAGGCGCCGAGGAACGAGACGACCAGTCCACCCAGGCTGATGTTGCCCTGGTTGATCGTGGCCACACCCACCAGCGGCGAGATGAACCAGCCCGCGATCGTCGCGCCGACGATGCCGACCACGACGTTCAGGATGAGGCCCTGCTGCCCGTCGGTGTTCATGAGCAGGCTGGCGAGCCAGCCGAGGAAGCCGCCGACGACGAGCCAGATGATGATGTTCATGCTTTCTCCCAAGAGATCGACTGTCAGCGGCAGGGATTCGAGGCAGGTTGCGCCGCTGGAACAACGCACGGTTCAGCCTAAGCACCGCGACGCGGCCGCACCACTCCCGGGCGGCCCGCCCTCGGGCACGACAAGGCGCCATGCGCACGTGGGACAGCGCCTACGCCGCAAGGTATTTGTTCGATAGCGCACAGTGGCCCTTGCGCCCGCTGTCCAAAGGGCCCAGCATCGAAGCTTCGATGACTGCCTGTCCCGCGACCGAACCCTGTGAGTCCACTGACCTCCGCACCGCCCCCCCCCCCCGCGCGAACGAACCATCTGCTCGCGGCCCTGCCGGAGCCCGAGTGGCAGCGCTGGAGCACCGAGCTGGAGCCGGTCGTGCTGCCGCTCGGCCAGGTGCTGTACGAGTCCGGCGCCAAGATGGCGTACGTCACCTTCCCGACCACGGCCATCGTCTCGCTGCTGTACGTGATGGAGGACGGCGGCTCGGCCGAGATCGCCGTCGTCGGCAATGAGGGCATCGTCGGCATCTCGCTGTTCATGGGCGGCGAGTCGACGCCCAGCCGCGCGGTGGTGCAGAGCGCCGGCCACGGCTACCGCATGAAGGCGCGCAACATGCTGGACGAGTTCAACCGCGGCGGCCCGGCCATGCACCTGCTGCTGCGCTACACCCAGGCCCTGATCACGCAGATGGCGCAGACTGCGGTGTGCAACCGCCATCACTCGCTCGACCAGCAGCTGTGCCGCTGGCTGCTGCTGAGCCTGGACCGCCTGCAGGGCAACGAACTCGTGATGACGCAGGAGCTGATCGCCAACATGCTCGGCGTGCGCCGCGAGGGCGTGACCGAGGGCGCGCTCAAGCTGCAGAAGGCCGGCCTGATCCGCTACTCGCGCGGCCGCATCTCGGTGCTCGACCGCCCCGGGCTCGAGCAGCGCACCTGCGAGTGCTACGGGGTGGTCAAGAAGGAATACGACCGCTTGCTGCCCGACAAGCCGGCGACCTGACCGCGCGGTCGATGCGCCGCGCAGTGTGTGCGCTGGCACACCGACGCGCCGCAGCGCGGCATCCACAGTGCGGCGCAGACCACCCCATGGCCAGCCCGCAGAACCACCTCATCGAGCGCCTGCCGCGCAAGGACCGCGCGCGCCTGCTCGCGCTGGCACAACAGGTGCCGCTGGTGATGGGCGAGGTGCTCTGCCGCCCCGGCGAGCCCACGCGCCACGTCTACTTTCCGCTCGACGGCTTCATCTCGCTGATCGCGCCGATCGACGCCAAGCCGTCGATCGAGGTCGGCATGGTGGGCTGCGAGGGCATGCTCGGTGTGCAACTGGCGCTCGGCGTGGGAAGGATCCCGCTGCACGCGCTGGTGCAAGGCCCCGGCAGCGCCTGGCGCATCGGCACCAGCGCCTTCCGCGGCGAGCTGGCCGCCGGCGCGGCCCTGCGCCGGACGCTCGACCAGTACGTCTACGTGCTGATGTCCCAGCTCGCGGGCGCGGCGGCCTGCCTGCGCTTCCACGAGATCGGGCCGCGCCTGGCGCGCTGGCTGCTGATGAGCCAGGACCGCGCGCACGCCGACCGCTTCCACGTCACGCACGAGTTCCTGGCCTACATGCTGGGGGTGCGCCGCGTCGGTGTCACGGCGGCCGCGGGGGCACTGCACCGCCTGGGACTCATCGACTACCGCCGCGGCGAACTGACCGTGCTCGACCGCTGCGGCCTCGAAGCCGCCGCCTGTGACTGCTATGCCGACGACCGCAAGGTCTACGCGGACTTGCTCGGCTGAGCCGGCGGGCGCCGGCGACGCGCGCGTTCGAAGCGGCCCATGACCCGCACCCGCAAGCTCGTGATCTTTGGCCTGGCGGCACTGGCCGCCGTGGTGGGGCTCGTCGCGGTCGGGCTCGGCCTGCTGCTCGACACCGACGCCCACAAGGCCCGGCTGCAGGCGACAACGTCGCAGGCGCTGGGCCTGGAAGTCGACATCGCCGGCAGTCTGGCCCTGGATTTCTTTCCCGGACTGACCGTGACGCTGAACGACGTGCGCGTGCGCCGCCGCGAGGTGGATGTGGTGGTCGCCAGGCAGGCACGCGTCGCCGTCGACATGATGTCGCTGCTGCGCCAGCAGCCGCGCATCGGCAGGATCGAGCTGTCGCAGGCGACCATCGTCATCGCGCGCGACCGCAGCGGCCGTTTCAGTTTCGACGACGCCCAGGCCGATGGCCAGGCCCTGCCGGCGCGGGACTGGCCCAGCGTGACGCTGACCGATGCGGCGATCACCTACGCGGATGAGCGCTTCGGCAGCCGCATCGAGGCCCGCGACTGCCGGGTCGACGTGCAAGGCCTGCGCCACGCGGGCGGCCCACGCACGGCCCTGGCCAGCGGACTGACGTTCACCGCCGCGCTGGCATGCGGGCAGGTACGCAAGGACCGGTTCAGCGCCGCCGACCTGAAGTTCACGGCCCATGCCAAGGGCGGCCTCATCGAGCTGAAGCCGTTCACGGCCAGCGTCTTCGGCACGGCGGGCAGCGGGCAGATGCGGGTGGACTTCTCGAAGCCCGTGCCGGCCTACCGGATCGTCTACACGATGCCGCAGTTCCCTGTCGAGGCGTTCTTCGCGTCGATGGCGATGAAGCCGATGGCCACGGGCCGCATGGACTTTGCGGCCGACCTGTCCACGCGAGGCAAGAGTCCGAAGGACCTGCGGCAGGGCCTCACGGGCAGACTGTCGTTGCGCGCCAAGGGGCTCATGTTCAACGGCGGCGACCTGGACCGCGAGTTCAGGCGTTTCGAATCGAGCCAGACCTTCGACCTGGTCGACATCGGTGCCGTGTTCTTTGCCGGGCCGGTCGGCCTGCTCGTGACCAAGGGCTACGACTTCGCGCGGCTGGGTCGCGGCGCGCCGGGCCGCAGCGAGATCCGCACCCTGGTGTCCGACTGGAAGGTCGAGCAGGGCGTGGCCCGGGCGCAGGACGTGGCCCTGTCGACCCAGGAGAATCGCCTCGCGCTGCAGGGTGGGCTCGACCTGGTCAACGAGCGCTTCGACGATCTGAGCATTGCGCTGATCGACGCCAAGGGCTGCGCCAAGGTGCGGCAGCAGATGCGCGGGAGCTTCCAGGCACCGGCGGTCGACAAGCCCAGCGTGCTGGCAGCCCTGACCGGGCCGGCCCTGCGCCTGCTGAAGAAGGGCAGCGACGCGCTGCGCGGCGAGCCCTGCGAGGTGTTCTACGTGGGATCGGTGGCGGCACTCTGACGAGGCGGCGACCGCGGCCGCCTTGTGTGCGGCAGCGAACCGACCGCAGACGCAGCCCTGCACAGACTGGGCACCCGTCCCGCAACCCACCGGCACCCCGTGTCCACCGCCATGATCCGCACCCACTTCGTCTCTCTCGGCGCGCCGCTCGTGGCGCTTCTGGTCCTGGGCGCGTGCGGCATGGCGCCCACGAAGACCGCGGAGCCGATGCCGCCCATGGCACCGATGCAGCCAATGGCGATGATGTCCGTGACCAAGTCCGCCACGGCCGCGCTGTCCGGCGCGAGCGAGGTGCCGGCCGTCGTGGGCAGCGCGAGCGGCGCGGTCGATGCGAAGGTCGACCTGCAGACCCGCGTGCTGACATGGACCATCACCTACTCGGGCCTCACGGGCCCGGCCACGGGGGGCCACTTCCACGGCCCGGCCATCGCCGGCCAGAACGCCGGGGTGGTGCTGCCGCTGTCGGGCAGCCTGGCCAGCCCGATCACCGGCTCCGCCACGCTGACGGCCACGCAGATGGCCGACATGCGGGCCGGGAAGTGGTACCTCAACCTGCACACCGCCGCCCACCCCGGCGGCGAGATCCGCGGCCAGCTGTCGGTGCAGCCGTGACCGTGCGCCCCAACCAACGTCCGCGCCCTGCCGGGCGCCCACACCTCAGGAGCACCTCATGACCGTCGCACGCATCACCGAGATCAGCAGCGTCAGCAGCGTCAGTTTCCAGGACGCCATCGTCGAGGGCGTGGCGCGCGCCAACAAGACGTTGAAGAACGTCAAGGGCGCCTGGGTCAAGGACCAGGAAGTGACGATCGACAACGGCAAGGTGACGGGCTACAAGGTGGTGCTCAAGGTCACCTTCATCCTGCAGGAGTAGGCCCAGGCCTGCGGTCTGTTCGCAGGCGAACACCGTGGCCATGCCGCGCCCGCTTGTAGGCGTCGTCTGTCCTGCGCACGCGGCCCTGGCCGGCAGTGGATGGTGTTGTGCGCTGGCAGTCCAAGCCGGGCTTGGCGCCTAGACTCAAACGAGCACACCCGTGTTGTGTTCCTGGAGTCCATCATGGACGTCACCTTTGCCACCGCGTCGCCGTCGTTCGAGGTCCGGTTCGATTCGCTCTATCAGCCCGGCCACGCGCTGGCGTTTCCCTGCGATGCCGAAGGCCACGTCGACCTGGACGCCTTGAGCGAGCGGGCCCGGACCAACTACCTGTTTGCCCGCGCGATGGTCGGGCGCGAGAACTCGCTGCCCCATGTCATGACGCATGCTGCGGAGTCGATGGTCTAGCGCCGCGGCGCGCCACGCCCTGCGCCATGGCCTCGCTGCGTACCGAGTCCGACAGCTTCGGCCCGATCGACGTGCCCGCCGAGGCCCTCTGGGGCGCCCAGACGGCACGCAGCCTGCGCTTCTTCGCGATCGGCGAGCAGCGCATGCCGCTGCCGCTGATTCACGCCATCGCCTGGGTCAAGTGGGCCGCCGCCGGCGTCAACCACGATTTGGGCCTGCTCGACGCGGCGAAGGCCGACGCGATCTCCGACGCGGCCGAACGGGTGGCCTCAGGCGAGTTCGACGGCGAGTTCCCGCTCTCGGTATGGCAGACCGGTTCGGGCACGCAGAGCCACATGAACGTCAACGAGGTGCTGGCGCGCCTGGCGGCGCGCACGCTCGGCGCGCCCGTGCATCCGCACGACGACGTGAACCTGGGCCAGTCGTCCAACGACGTGTTTCCGACCGCGATGCACCTGGCGCTCGCACTGCAGGCCCGGCAGCGCCTGCTGCCGGCGCTGGCCGAACTGCATGCGGCGCTGGTGGACAAGGCCGGTGCGTTCGCGGGCGTGGTGAAGATCGGCCGCACCCATCTGCAGGACGCGACGCCGGTGACGCTGGGCCAGGAGTTCGGCGGCTACGCGGCCCAGCTCGCGCAGTGCCGCAGCCACATCGACCATGCGCTCGAAGCACTGCACCGGCTGGCCCTCGGTGGCACGGCGGTGGGCACCGGCCTGAACACGCACCCCGAGTTCGGTGTGCGCGTGGCCGCCGCGCTGGCGCGCCGGCTCGAGTTGCCGCTGGCGCAGGCAGGCAACCTGTTCGCCGCGATGGCCGGGCACGAAGCCCTGGTCGCGTTTCACGGCAGCCTGAAGGGGCTGGCCATCGCGCTGACCAAGATCGCCAACGACATCCGGCTGATGGCCAGCGGGCCGCGGGCCGGCCTGGGCGAGCTGCAGTTGCCGCAGAACGAGCCCGGCAGTTCGATCATGCCCGGCAAGGTGAACCCGACCCAGGTCGAGGCGCTGACCATGGTCTGTGCCCAGGTGATGGGCCATGACGTCGCGATCGGCTTCGCCGCCAGCCAGGGTCAGCTCGAACTCAACGTCTACCAGCCGCTGATGGCGCTCGACAGCCTGGACAGCCTGCGCCTGCTGGCCGATGCGATGTCGGGCTTCGCACGCCATTGCGTGGTCGGCATCGCGGTCGATGCCGCGCGCGTCGAGGCGTTGCTGCGAGGTTCGCTGATGCTCGTCACGGCGCTGGCGCCGCACATTGGCTACGACCGCGCGGCGCAGGTGGCGCGGCACGCCCATGCGCACGGCGTCTCGCTGCGCGAGGCCGCGCTGGCGCTGGGCGCCGTGAGCGCAGAACAGTTCGACGCCTGGGTCGATGCGCGCGCGATGCTGGGCCCGGTGTCGTCCTACGGCGATCTCGGCGCCCCCTGACAGACCGGCGCGGGCCGCAAGCCCACAGTGACGGCACACCCGCGCTGCTGCCGTGTTCCACGCCCACCCCACCGCCCGCCACCCACTGCTGCCTGCCTTGTGCCGCTGCGTCGGGGTGCTGTCGATGCTGGCAGGCGCAGGCCCGGTGGTGGCCGATGAGGACCCGGGAGCGGCGCCGTTCGAGATCGCCACGGTTCACGACCGCTTGCCGAGTCGGCCCGGCGCCCCGGGCACGACGACCGACCCGGGCTGGCGCCTGACCGGCCAGCGGCTGCCGCGCGCCCACGCGACGCCTGTGCACGGACCGGGCACCGACGCGGCCGCTGCCGAGGTCGCGACCCGTGTCGGCCTGGAGTGGATGTCCGCCAAGCCGCGCCTGGGGCTGCAGCACGGCAGCGTCGGCTTGCAGCTCGACTCGGGCTACCGGATGTCGCTGCGCACGCGCCATGGCGGCTTGGCGCTGTACCTGCGCGGCAAATTCTGAGCCCCGCTGCGAGCGACCCGACGATGCCCAGCACTGTGTTCGCCAGCGCACCGACCGCGAGCGCAGCTCCTGTCTACGCTGGCTGCACTCGATGTGCGGCCCGCCCGGGCGCACCGCTTTCAGTCACCCACATAAAGGATCGGCCATGAACCGCTCATTGGTCCTGCCGCAGCCCGGACACCAGCATCTTTGACCGCCACCTGGCGCTCGAGGAAGCGATCGTCGGCAGCCCGCTGACCACCGGCAACCGCGTGCGCCTGCTGCAGGACGGGCCGGCCACCTACGAGGCGATGTTCGCGGCCATCGCCGCAGCGCAGGACCACATCAACCTCGAGACCTACATCCTGGACGACGACGAGGTGGGCCAGCGCTTCGCGCAGGTGCTGATCGACAAGCAGAACCAGGGCGTGCAGGTGCACCTGATCCGCGACAGCGTCGGCACGCTCGGCACGCCGACGGCCTTCTTCGAGCGCCTGGCGGCCAGCGGCATCCGCGTGCTCGAGTTCAACCCCGTCAACCCGTTGACGGCCGGTCCCGATTGGGCGCTGAACCAGCGCGACCATCGCAAGCTGCTGATCGTCGACGGCCGCACGGCCATCCTCGGCGGCATCAACATCAGCAGCGTGTACTCCGGCGGTTCGCGCCAGCTCGCCACGCGAGAGCGTCCCGACGGCCGCGTGGCCTGGCGCGACACCGACCTGCAGCTGCAGGGGCCGGTGGTGGCCGAACTGCAGAAACTGTTCATCGCCGCGTGGACCGCTCAGAAAGGCCCAACGCTGGCGTCGAAGGACTTCTTCCCACCGCCCGAGCGCGTCGGCAACGAGGTGGTGCGCGCGATCGGCAGCTCGCCCGAGGAGCCGTTCAGCCTGATCTACGCCACGCTGCTGTCGGCGATCGGCAGCGCCGAGACCAGCGTGCACCTGACCAACGCCTACTTCGTGCCCGACCCGCAGCTGCTGGCGGCGCTGGAGGCGGCCGCGGCGCGGGGCGTCGACGTCAGGCTGATCCTGCCCAGCCAGACCGACTCGTGGCTGGTGTTCCACGCCGGGCGCGACCACTACGACCGCCTGCTGCGCGCCGGTGTCAAGATCTTCGAGCGCCGTGGCGTGATCCTGCACTCCAAGACGGCGTTGATCGACGGCGTGTGGGCGACGGTGGGCTCCACCAACCTCGACTGGCGCAGCTTCCTGCACAACCACGAGCTCAACGCGGTGGTGCTGGGAACGGACTTCGGCGCCCAGCTGCAGGCCATGTTCGCACGCGACCTGGCGGCGTCCGAAGCGATCACGCTCGAGCGCTGGCGGCGGCGTGGCCCCGGCCCGCGCCTGAAGGAAGCGTTCGCGCGCGCCTGGGCCTATTGGCTGTGACGGCTGGCTGTGACGGCTCCGAGCCGGGCCCGGAGCCCGGCCTGCGCGTAGGTGCGGGACTACGGCCACCGGGGACGCGAACCGACGCCCAAGCCGGCCCTGCGCCGATGGCGAGGGCCGTCGCGTGCGTCGACAGTGGAGGTCCGGCACTCGCACCGATTGCCACACCTATCAGAGAGCACCCCATGTCCATCCGCCACCTCGCAGTTGTCTGTTCCGTCTCGGCGCTCGCGCTGGCGACGGCCTGTTCTTCCAGCCCGCCGCGCAACGAGCGCCACCTCGACGGCAGCGGCGTCGTGAGCAGCGCGACGCAGTACGGCAATGTCAGCCACATCGACATCGTGTCCGAGTCGGCGCGCACGTCCGGCGGCGGTGCGGTGATCGGTGCGGTGCTCGGCGCCGTGATCGGCAACCAGGTCGGCAGTGGCAGCGGCCGCAGCGCCGCGACGGGTGTGGGCATGATCGGCGGCGCGGTCATCGGCAACAGCATCGAGCGGCGCAACAAGCGCGACGGCGAGGTCTATCGCGTCAGCGTGCGTCTGGACAGCGGGCGCACCGGCCAGTTCGACTACGACAGCATCGACGACCTGCGCGTCGGCGACCGCGTCAAGGTCGAAGACGGCCAGCTGCACCGCGTGTGAGCATGCTGACAGCCCGCGCGGCCCTCGCGAACTTCCAGGGCCTCGAAGGCGGCCGGCCCGGCACATCGCTCGGCCGGTTCGCGGCCTGGGTGCGTGCTGCCCTGCAACCCACGCCCATGGTCGTGTTGCGCCAGAAGCTGTACCGCCCGCCAGGTGCCCGCGACCAGGCACGCCCGCTGGTCGTGATGCTGCACGGCTGCAGCCAGGGGGCGATCGACTTCGCGGCCGCCACGGCCATGAACCAGCGCGCCCGCGAGCAGGGCTACTTCGTGCTCTATCCGGAACAGTCCCGCAACGCCAATGCCTTGCGCAGCTGGCGCTGGTACGAGCGAGCGCACCAGCAGCGGGGCCGCGGCGAACCGGCGGCCATCGCCGCCATGACGCAGGCCGTGATCCGCAGCCAGGGCATCGACGCCAGCCGGGTCTACATCGCCGGCATGGCGGAGGGCGGCGCGATGGCGGCGATCGTGGCGGCGGCCTATCCCGAGATCTTCGCCGCGGTGGGCGTGCACTCGGGCGTGGCAGGCGGGGCCGCCACCAATGCCGCCGACGCGCGCGGCGTGATGCGCGGCCACATCGCCGCAGCCGCGCGGCCGTCGCTGCCGCCGGGCGTGCCGACCATCGTGTTCCACGGCGACCAGGACCTGTCGGTGCACCCGCGCCATGGGCGGGCGCTGATCGACGCGTCGCTGGGACAGCCATCCGACGACCAGGGGCTGCCGACAGCCGATCTGCCGGCCCGGTTCGTGCGCGTGGTGCAGGGCATCGGCGAGCACGGCCGCCACTTCACGCGCGCCATCCACGAGGACGACGCAGGCCATGTGCTGGCCGAGCACTGGCTGGTGCATGGCGCAGGCCACGCCTGGTCGGGCGGGCAAGCCAGGGGATCGTTCGCGGACACCCAGGGGCCCGATGCCAGCCGCGAGATGCTGCGTTTCTTTTCCGGGCAGCGCCGTTCCGGTGCGGGCCGCTAAGCGACGTGGTCTGTGCGCTGTCGTACAGACCCAGCCGCCAGACCGGACTACAAGGGTCAGATGAGAGTTCCGACGTGACCCGATTCGCGCTGTCCCCCGATCCGAGGGCGAGGGCCCGGATGCGGCGCGGCCGCTGACGGGGCGCGCAACCGCCCCCATGGCCGATCGATCGACGCCCGGTCAGCGCGACGCGCTCGCTCGTGTGACGCAGGAGCTGGCCGACATCCGGCGCCGCTTCGACGAGGACGACCGCCTTCGCGACGCCGAGTGGGCGTCGACGCATGCGGCTCCCGTGATGGCTGTGGCCGACTGGGAACACCTGCTCAATGCGGTGAAGTCGAAGCTGTGGCAGGTGGCCGACACCTTGACGGCGGCCGGCAGCGCCTCGCGCCTCAACGGCCAGACCGAGGGTGTGTCGTCCGACCTGCTGGAGGCCGTGACCGCGCTGGACCGCGTGCATGTCATGCTGGCGCACGAACTCGCGCGCAACAGCTGCCTGGCGGCGCTCGACGATCGGATCGCGCAGGCACCGGCTGCCGTCGACACGGGGTCATCGCCAGCCGCGCTCGCGCTGCTGCATGTCGACCTGGACGACTTCCGGTCGATCGACGGGGGCCGTGGCCGTGCCGCGGGCGACGAGGTGCTCGCGATCATTGCCGTCAGACTCAGAGGCGTCATGCGCGTGCAGGACACGGTCCGCCACCTCGGGGGCGATGCACTGGCCTGCGTGCTCGACGACGGGAGCGACCGCGAACAGCTGTTGCGGCTCGTCAGCAAGCTGGCCGACGCGGTGTCGGCCCCAGTGACCGTGGGGGCGGTTGAAGTGACGGTGCGGCCGACGATCGGCATCGCCACCAGCCTCGCCGACGGGGCCTCGGCCGAGATCCTGCTGCGACGCGCCGATGCCGCGATGGCGCGAGCCAAGCGGCAGCAGACCAGCTACGCGTTCTTCGACGCGCGCACCGACGCTTGAGGCCGGATCGTGTCGCCGGCCCCTGCGTCCGTGTCGCTGCGTCGCCGCCAGTGCGACAGCGACGTCGCCAGCAGTTGCGGCAGCAGCCCGGCGAACAGCGCCGAACTGAAGCCCCAGCGCCAGGGGCGGCTGCGGACCAGAAGACCACCGACGACCAACGCGCCGGCCACCAGCAGCAACGGATGTCGCTGGGCCAGCGGCGCGACCGCTGCCTTGGCAGCCTCGGCTGCCAGCAGCCCGGTGGCGCGCAGGGGATGCCGGCCCCACCACAGGCCGATCGCCTCGATCACCAGCCTGGCCCCAGGCAACGACAACCAGTCGTCGAACCCAGCCTTGCGCGCGGGAGGACCCGTGCGAGCTTCGGCGCCCGGGTCGGCGCCGTCGAACCTCGAGGCAACCGGTTCGGGCAGCAGTGCCACGCGCAAGTGCTCACGCGAGATGGCCAGGCGCTCGGCGGGCGAGGCGTTCATCGGCCGGTCGCCTGGCGCAGCAGCACCAGGTCGGCGTCGATCTGCTGCCGTATGACGTCGAACGCACTGTGCTCGGCAGGCCGTGGCGTGGCGAGCAGGCACGCCAGCGCGACGGCCAGTGGCAGCATGGGCACGCCGACCAGCGCCCAGGCGGCCTGTGCCGGCACGGCAGGCAGCACCGACCACAGCATCAGCGCCACACCGGCAAGCACGACGGCGACGAGGGTGTTGCCGGCGGCCAGCGAGCGCAGCAACGCGCGCCGCTGCCAGAGCGCCGACCAGCGGCCCAACTCGCTGCCCACCAGCGCCGCGTACGCCTCGGCGTGCTCGGTCAGCAGTTGGGGCCGGTTCACGACCAGGTTCAGCAATGCAGGCATGGTGCGCGCGCCTGTGCCGGCCTCAACCGTGGTGCCGCGAGCGGCTGACCAGGCTGAGCAGGGCCATCAGGGCCGCGCCGGTGGCTGCGGCGATCAGCACCGCCTTGACGGGCTCGTCCTTGATGTAGGCCACCGTGCGGTCGGATGCGTCCAGGGCCGTGTCGCGCAGCTGGCGCGAACCGCTGCGCACCGCCTCGATGCCGCGTTGCGCCATGTCGCCAGCACGCGCCGTCGCGCGCTCGAGTGCCGGTACCGCGTCGTGCTGCATCTCGCGCACCGCGGTGGACAGCGTGTCGAACGCATGGTCGGCCTGGCTCGGACTGGCCGCGGACGTGGGTGCAGATGCCGTGGCGCCGTTGCCCTGTTGTTCGAAGGATTGGGTGGGAGTCATGAGAAGGCCTCGTGGTTTGGGCAGGAAGGGCGGGGGCGGGAACGCGTCCCGGTCCGCAGCGATGACCCAGTGTCGCGGCCGGCTTGCGCCCAGACGATCGGCCGGGGTCCCGTGGCGCTGTCGGGGTGGCGGCCGCGCCAGCGTAGGACGCAGCCCACAGCGGGCTTACAGGGCCTGCGGCAGTGTCACCTGCACACGCGTGCCCTTGCCGGGCGCCGAGACGATGTGCAGGCGGCCGCGCTCGGCCTCGACGCGAAAGCGCATGCCGACCAGGCCGTAGGCCGAGCGCGGCTGCAGCGTGGGGTCGAAACCGACCCCGTCGTCCTCGACGCAGAGCTCGACCATGCCGTCGTGGGCGGCCATCGTGACCCGCACCAGCGTGGCGGCGGCGTACTTGCTGATATTGGTGATGGCCTCCTGTGCGAGACGGTAGAGCACCAGCTCGGCACTGGCCGACAGCTTGACCGGTGCCAGCTCGCAGTGCGTGAGCACGCCCGAGCGCTCGCTGAATTCGCGCACCAGGATCTCCAGCGCGGCCGCCAGGCCCAGGTGGTCGAGCGTCGAGGGCCTCAGGTCCTCGATGATGCTGCGCCCGAGCGCGATGCTCGCGTCCAGGCTCGACACGAGGTGCACCAGGCGCTCCTGCGCCTCGGGCGCGGAGGCGCCCAGGCGCGAGCGGATGCGCGCCGCGTCGAGCTTGGCCGAGGTCAGCAGTGCCCCCAGTTCGTCGTGCAGGTTGCGCGCCAGGCGGCTGCGCTCCTCCTCGCGCGTGGTGTGCAGGTGGCCGGTCAGCTCGGTCAGCACCTCGGTGCGCTTGGCGACGACGACCTCCAGCTGGTCGCGCTCGGCCTGCAAGATGCGCCCGAGCTCGCGCTGCCGGGCGTCGGCCGCCGCGGCGTGCCGCAGGTACAGCAGCAGGGCGATGAGGCAGATCGCCGTCAGCGCCATGACGCCGACGCGCCCCAGCAGCAGCGTGGCATCGACCGCCTCGCGGCTGCTCGCGACGCTGCGCGTGCCCAGCGCGAGCAACTGGTCGCCGAGCTGCGTGACGGCCTCGGCCTGGGCCCGGTCGAACGCGCTGGGCATCTGGTCGGGCCGCTGCGGCTCCTGGCCGCTGCGCTTGCGCTGCACCGCGTCCGCCACCAGGGCCAATCGTGTGTCCACGCGCGCGCGCAGCGCGGCAATCAGGTCGGCCGCCTGCGCATTGCCGCGGTATTGCTGTTCGAGCTTGCCGAACAGGATGCCGGTCGACGCGACGGCCTGGCTGTAGGCCTCGAGGTCGTCGTCGTGTCCCGTCGCCAGGTAGCTGCGCTGCCAGGTCTGCACATCGAGCTGGCTCTGCTTCAGGTCGAGGATGGTCGTGCGCGCCACGGTCAGCGCGGCCAGTTCGTCCTGCGCTGTCTGCGCCTGCCAGTACGAGCCTTCGCTGACCAGCAGCATCGCCAGCGCCGCCAGCACGGCCAACGGAAAGGCCCAACCTCGGCGCCAGATCCAATTCAGGGCCTTCATGCCCAGCCCCTCGCGAAAGGTGGGATCATGCAGCGGCACGGCCTTTCGTGCACGGTCCACGCCCCATGATTCGCATTGCCATCGTCGACGACCACGCCACCGTGCGTGCCGGGCTGCGCCAGTTCTTCGCCGAACAGGGCGATTTCTCGATCGCGGGCGAAGCCGCGACCGGCCGCGAAGCGCTGGACATCGTGCGCGAGGCCCAGGTGGACGTGGTCGTGATGGACATCGCGATG
Organism: Aquincola sp.; assembly: GCA_022841885.1. Taxonomy (GTDB): domain Bacteria; phylum Pseudomonadota; class Gammaproteobacteria; order Burkholderiales; family Burkholderiaceae_C; genus CADEEN01. The sequence goes on from JALHQP010000002.1 coordinate 57,224, forward strand.
CCGGACCAGAGCGGGGTCGACGTGCTGGCCGCGATCAAGGCGCGCGCGCCCGAGCTGCCGGTGCTGATCCTGAGCAGCTATGCCGAGGAGCACTACGCCACGACATTGCTGCGCCAGGGCGCGAGCGGCTACCTGAACAAGGATTGCGACCCCGACGAGATCGTCAAGGCGGTGCGCACGCTGTACCGGGGTCGCAAGTACATCAGCGCCGGCACCGCGGAGCGCCTGGCCGAGGAGGTCACGAGCGCCGGCGACGTGCCGCTGCACGAGCAGCTGTCGGGCCGCGAGCTGCAGGTGTTCCTGCGCCTGGCGCGCGGCGAGACGGTCGGGCACATGGCCGAGGGCATGTCGCTGAGCGTCAAGACCATCAGCACCTACCGCACGCGCGTGATGGAGAAGATGCACCTGGCGTCCAACAGCGACCTGACCTACTACGCGCTGAAGAACGGATTGATCCAGTAGGCGTCGCCGCCGGTTCATGCCTGCGGTGCGGGCATGGCGTCGACCGGCAACTCTCCGGCGAGGCCTCGGCAATACAGCATCAGGGCGTCGATGTCCTTGGACTTGTCGAACACAGCGTCGGCGCCGAGCTCCAGGCAGCGGCGTCGCATGTCCGGGGTGGCGAAGTTGCTCAGCACGACCAGCCGGGTGCGTGGGGCCCGGCGCGAGCCCATTGCACGCAGCACACCGAGGCCGGAACCTGCGCGCAGGAAGATGTCCACGATGACCAGATCGGCCGCATGGTGCGCGTCGCTCAGCCATTGCAAGGCACTCGGCTCGTCCGCGGCGCTGCCGACGACCGTCACCGAGGTCAACTCTTCCAGCGCGGCGATCAGGTCCTCGCGGATCACGGCGCTGTCTTCGACGATGTAGGTCTTCAGGAGGCGCATGGGCCGTGGCGATCGTGGCGGTGTCGCAGGCCCGGGGACACCGGCCAACGTGAGACACGTGAGCGTGCCCGCGTCGGGCCGCGCCCGCCATCGGCAGACACGGCGAGTCGCTGTCGGACATGTCCTACGCATCCCCGCCTGCGCCGATCCCGCCGTGCGCGCGTAGGACCGCGACTACCTGCACGGTGGCCGTTGTCCGCTGGTGGCGAGCTGCGGCCACCCTCACAGTGCAGGCACACAACGGAGACCGCCATGCATGCCCTGTCGAGAATTTCATTGGCCGCTGCCGGCCTGTTGATGGCCGCGCAGGTGGCCGCCCAGGTCACGTTCTACGAACACGAGCGCTTCGAAGGGCGCTCGTTCACCACGCACAAGCAGGTCAACAACCTCAGGCGCGCAGGCTTCAACGATCGCGCCTCGTCCGTCATCGTGCGCGGCGAGCGCGGTGAGCGATGGGAGGTCTGCGAGGATGTCCGCCTGCGCGGCCGCTGTGTCGTGCTGCGCCGGGGGCAGTACGTGTCGCTGGCCGCGATGGGGTTGAACGACCGCGTGTCGTCGGTGCGGTCGCTCGCACACGATGCGCGCATCGGCGACGATCGTTATGCGCCCGCGCCGACACCGATCAGCCAAGTCACCTTCTACGAACACGAAGGCTTCCAGGGACGCGCCTTCACCACCGAGGCGGCCGTCGCCGCCTTCGCGCGCACCGGCTTCAACGACCGCGCGTCGTCCGCGGTGGTGCGCGGCGAGCGCTGGGAAGTCTGTGACGACAACGCCTACCGTGGCCGCTGTGTGGTGCTCAAGCGCGGTCAGTACCCGTCGCTGGCCGCGATGGGGCTGAACGATCGCATCTCGTCGGTTCGCACCGTGAGCAGCGGCGCGGACATCGACGACCGTCGCTATGCGCCCCCGCCGATGGTCGAGGTCGACTACGGCCGGCGCAAGCACGAGCGCCTGTACCAGGCCGAGGTGACCTCGGTGCGCGCCGTGCTCGGCACGCCGGAGCAGCGCTGCTGGGTCGAACGCGAGCAGGTGAGCCAGGAGCGCAGCGGAGCGAACGTGCCCGGCGCGATCATCGGCGCCGTGATCGGCGGCATCCTCGGCCACCAGGTCGGGGGTGGCAGCGGCAAGGACGTGGCCACGGCGATCGGTGTCGTGGGCGGGGCCGCCGTCGGCGCCAACGTGAACCGGGGCGACGCCCGGCAGGTCGCGACGCAGAACGTGCAACGCTGCACCTCGGCACCGGACGCGGCGCGCCCCGACTACTGGGACGTGACCTACGAGTTTCGCGGTCAGCAGCACCGGGTCCAGATGACCCAGGCGCCCGGCAGGTCCGTGACCGTCAACGAGCAGGGCGAGCCGCGGGCTTGATGGCTGTCGACGAAAGGCCCACCAAGCACAACGGCCCCTCGGGGCCGTTGTCGCGTTGTGCGCCGGCAGACGTGCTGGCGCGGGTGGCGCTGTCTACTTCGGCGGCGGGGCTGGCTCGGCCGGGGTCGGCACGGCCGTCTCGGTCTCGCGTGTCACGAGTTCGCGATAGATGCCGCCGCCGGCCACGCTGCCGGTGGTCGTGCCCTGGCCCTGCATGCGCGCGATGCAGTCGCGGCGGTCGGACTCGGGCAGCGACTCGCAGCGCTTGAGGGCGTTGCGCGCATAACGTCCCGGGTCCGGGTCGAACGGCGAGGGCAGGGCCATCGAGCGCGCCGTGCTGGCTTCGCTCATGCACTCGTTGCGGTCGCCCTTGTACCTGGCGCTCATGCACAGCGCGCTGTCACGCTGGTAGCGTGCCTGGATGTCGGCTGGCTTGGTCGGGGGGGCGGCCAGTGCCGTGGTGCCGGCGAGCGCCGCGGCGAGCAGGCACAGGGTCCAGGCGGCGCGTGCGGTGTGTGAATGGGTTCTCATCGTCGACTCCTTGGTGGATGGTCTGAAACGGGTTGCGGGCGTGCGTTCACCGACGAAGCGTTTCGTCGGGCCGCGCTTGCGCGCCGACGGCGCCTTCGGCGGCCACGGTGGTCAGCAGGGCACGGCAGCTGTCACGCCGTGCCCGCTGGCTGATGACACTGCAGCGCCACTGCTCGTTGGCATGGGTGGCCACGGCGATGCGCCTCAAGTCACCCTGCCGCATGCCCTCGCGCACGACGTGCTCGAAGGCCAGCAGCAGACTGGACAGGGCCAGCAGCGCGAGGCCCAGGCGCCAGTGCGTCGCGCAGCGAGCGAGCAGGGCGCGGTACGGGAGCACGGGTGCGGCGTCGTGCCGCGCCGTCGATCCGTTCGTCGCGGGCGCCAGCCACGGGTGGGCCGAGGTGTTCATGGTGCGGGGTCCGATCCTGCCCGCGGGAGGCGGGCGCTGCAGGCACCGATGCTGACGGTGGCGCCGCCTGCTCGCCATCGGATGCCGGCGCCAGGCGACGTAGGACGGCGCGCCGGCAGTCGCCCGTCGCGCGGGACTCAGGGCAGTTCGACGGCCCTGGCCAGGTGGCCCGCCACGGTGGCGATGCGTCTCAGGTGTCGGGACTCGGGGTGGGTCAGCAACCAGAGCTGCGTCTCGCACTCGGGCAGCGGCGGCGTCAGCGGCACGAGGTGCTCGCAGGTGCGCGCCAGGAACACCGGCACGATGCCGACGCCGAGGCCCAGGCGCACCGCGTCGAACACCGACAGGATGCTGTTGACGCGCCACTGCGGCTGCACGCGCGGCAAGTGGCGACGGCGCCACAGCACCGACAGGTGGTCGGGCAGCGCCTCGTCGGGCGCCACCCAGGCACATTCGGCCAGGTCGGGCGGCGCAGGCGGGCGCCGGCCCGGTGCCAGGCCGGCCGGTCGCGCCGCGTAGACCGCGGCGCGGATCGTGCCGAGCTCGCGGCCGACCAGGTGCGGCGGCGGGCGGCGCGTCGCACGCAAGGCGATGTCGGCTTCGCGCCGCGTCAGGTTCACCGGCTCGTTGCCGGCGTGCAGCTCGAACTGCAGGCGCGGGTGCGCATGCGCGAGCCGCTGCAGCGCCGGCAGTACCAGGCCCTGCAGCAGGGTGTCGGTGGTCGACAGGCGCACCAGGCCCGTGACCTGGGCGTCGCGCGCCTGGGTCGCTGCGCGTGCGGCTTCGAGTTCGGCCTCGATGCGCTCGGCATGCGCCGCCAGGCCCTGCGCCAGTTCGGTCGGCCGGTAGCCGGCGCGGCTGCGTTCGAACAGGCGCTGGCCCAGGCGCTTCTCGATGCGCTGTGCCTTGCGGAACACGGTCGACGCATCGACGCCGAGCGCGGCGGCCGCACGCGCCAGCGTGCCACCGCGCACCAGCGCGAGCAGCAGGGTCAGGTCCGTGGGCTCGATCGGGCGGTTCGGTGATTGCATGTTTGCAATCATCCATTGCACGGTGGACTATTTCAATGGCACCGATGCCTACCTAATCTTGCGCCCTCCAGAACACCACGGAGGCTGCCATGCCCACCCTGACCCTGTCCGATACCTCGTCCCCCGCCTCGGCCGCGACGCCGGCCGCGCTCGGCGCCACGCTGCTGCGCGTGGCGCTGGGCTGCATGTGGATCGCCCATGCGCTGCTCAAGCTGCTGGTCTTCACGCTGCCCGGCACCGCGCAATTCTTCGTCTCGGTCGGCTACCCCGGCGTGCTTGCCTACCCGGTGTTCGCCGCCGAACTGCTGGGCGGCATGGCCCTGGTGGCCGGCGTCTACGCACGCCAGGTGGCGCTGCTGCTGGTACCGGTGATGCTGGCCGCCGCCAGGGTGCATCTGCCCAACGGCTGGGTCTTCACCGCCCCGGGCGGCGGCTGGGAGTACCCGCTGTTCCTGGCCGTGGCCTCGGTCGTGCAATGGCTCGTCGGCGACGGCGCGTTCGCGCTGCGCCGCAGCGCCTGGCTGGTCCCGGGGGTCGCGCGATGAGCGGCGCGCCGCTGGTGCTGGTCAGCCATGCGCTGTGCCCCTACGTGCAGCGTGCGGCCATCGTGCTGGCCGAAAAGGGCCTGCCCTTCGAACGCCGCGTCGTCGACCTGGCCAACAAGCCGGACTGGTTCCTCGCGCTGTCGCCGCTGGGCAAGACACCGCTGCTGCTGGTCGACGGCGAGCACCCGATCTTCGAGTCGGCCGTGATCTGCGACTACCTCGACGAGGTGCATGCGCCGCGTTTGCACCCCGAGGCGGCGCTGGAGCGCGCACGCCACCGCGCGTGGGTCGAGTTCGGCTCGGCCCTGCTCGACCGCATTGCCGCCTTCTACAACGCACCCGACGAAGCGGCGCTCGAAACCGCGCGGCGCGTCTTGCGCCAGCGCCTGGTGCAGCTGGAGGGGGTGCTCGGACTGCGGCCGGACGAGGGCCCGTTCTTCGCCGGCGCACCGTTCTCGATCGTCGATGCGGCCTTTGCCCCGGCGCTGCGCTACTTCGACACCTTCGATGCGCTGGGCGACTGGGGCTTCTTCGACGGCCTGCCGCGCGTGCAAGCCTGGCGCCAGGCGCTGGCCGAACGCGCGTCGGTGCGCGATGCGGTGGCGCCGGACTATGCGGCCAGGCTCAGGGACTTCATCGCGCGGCGGGGCTCGGCGCTGGCGGCACGCGTGGCGTGATGCGACACAGTCGCGGGCCCCGCCAGAGGACATGGCGCACAATCCTTGTCCATGCCCAACATCGCCTCTGTCCTGAAAGAAGAGATCGCTCGCATCGCCCGCAGGGAAATGCGCCGCGAGACGGCCAGCCTGAAGAAGGCGGCCACCACCCATCGCAGTGACATCGCCGCCCTGAAGCGGCGAACGCAGGCACTCGAGAAGGCGCTGCGTCGTGCGCTGGAGGGGCGCCCGCGCGAAGCGGCCGCGTCCGGCGGCGACGGCGACGACCGCGCGCTGCGCTTCCGGCCCAAGGGCCTGGCCTCGCTGCGCGAGCGCCTGGGCCTGTCGGCGCGCGAGTGCGGCTTGTTGCTCGGCGTGTCGGGCCAGTCGATCTACCTCTGGGAGTCGGGCCGTGCGCGGCCGAGCGGCAAGCACCTGGAGGGCGTCGCGGCACTGCGCAAGCTCGGCAAGCGCGAGGTCGCGGCGCGGCTCGAAGCGCTGGGCTGAGAGACCGCACCCAGTTCGGCTTCAGGCCGCCGGGTACAGGCCGCGCCCACGCGCGAACAGCCGCGTCAGCCCGAGCAGGGCGTCGACGTTCGGGGTCGCGACGCCGACCCGTTGTGCGATCTCGTGCACCGCGCCGACGATCGCGTCGAGCTCGATCGCACGGCCGGCGTCCACGTCCTGCAGCATCGAGGTCCTGAAGGCGCCCAGCCGCGAGCTGACCACATGCCGCTCCTCGGGGTTCTGCGCGATCGGGCAGCCGATGCGCGCGCCGACGGCCGCGGCCTCGATCATGACGGCCGAGCAGAAGGCGCGCACCAGCGGGTCGCCGAGCACGCGGTCCACCGTGGCGCCGGTGAGCGCGCTCACCGGGTTCATCGTAAGGTTGCCCCAGAGCTTGAACCAGATGTCGTGGCGCACGTCGGCCGCCTTTGTCGGCTCGAAGCCGGCCCGTGCGAGCAGGTCCGCGACGCGCTGCACACGCTCGCTGCGGCCCCGGCCCGGATCAGGCTCGCCGACGATCAGGCCCTGGCCGACGCGGTGCAGTGCCAGGCCCGGCTCGGGCGTGGACGCGCTCACGTGCACCACGCAGCCCAGCACGCGCTCGAAGGCAATGGCGCGCGCAATCGCGCCGCCCGGGTCCACGCTCTGCAGCGGCGTGTCGAAACCGGGCCGGCCCTGGCAGAACCACCAGGGCACGCCGTTCATGGCCGGCAGCACGACGCTGTGCGCGCCGATCAGCGGGGCCAGGCTGGGCGCCAGCGCGCTGAGCGCGGGGGCCTTGACCGCGATCACCACCAGGTCGTGCACGCCGAGTTCACCAGCTTGATCGCTCGCCCGCAGCGGGCCGCCGATGCGGCCCTGCGCGCTGTCCAGGCGCCAGCCGTGCTGGCGCAGCGCCGCGAGCGTTGCGCCGCGCGCCAGCGCGTTCGCTTCCACGCCGGCCGCGGCCAGGCGCGCGCCGAGCAGGCTGCCGATCGCGCCGGCGCCGACGATGCAGACCCTCATGGGTACGGACTCCCTGCCATCACCCGTGCATCGTAGTACGCGGCGGCCGTTCAGCCCGAGGCCATCTGCGCCGGCGCGGGCGGATGCGCCTCGGCGCGGATCTCCTCGGTGCTGCGGCGCTCGCGCAGCTTCTTCGCGGTGATGACCTTGTAGAACATCGGCACGAAGAAGATCGCGAGGAAGGTCGCGGCCAGCATGCCGCCCATCACGCCGGTACCCACCGAGCGCCGCGCCGCGGCGCCGGCGCCGCTGGAGTAGGCCAGCGGCAGCACGCCGAGGATGAAGGCCAGCGAGGTCATGATGATCGGCCGGAAGCGCAGGCGCGCCGCCTCGAGCGCCGCACCGGACGCGCTCATGCCTTCGTGGTGCTTGAGCGACGCGTACTCGACGATCAGGATCGCGTTCTTGGCCGCCAGGCCGAGCAGCGTCACCAGGCCGATCTGGAAGTACACGTCGTTGGTCATGTCGCGCAGCCACACCGCGGCCAGCGCGCCGAAGGTGCCGAAGGGCAGGGCCAGCAGCACCGACAGCGGCAGCGACCATTTCTCGTACTGCGCCGCGAGGATCAGGAACACCATCAGCGCGCCGAGCGCGAGCGCCAGCGCCGAGGTGCCGGTGGCACGTTTTTCCTGGTAGCTCGCGCCGCCCCAGTCGTGGCTGAAGTCCGGCGGCAGCACCTCCTTGGCGATGCGCTCCACTTCGGCGATCGCCTGGCCCGAGCTGACACCGGGCGCCCCCTGGCCGAACAGCTTGACCGCCGGCTGGTTGTTGAAGCGGTCGAGCGTTTCGGGGCCCGAGGCGAAGCGCACGTTGGCGATGGCCGACACCGGCACCATCTGGCCCGACTCGGAGCGCACCCAGACGCGGCCGATGTCGTCCGGCCGCTTGCGGTAGCCGGCCTCCGCCGACATCAGCACCTGCCAGGCGCGGCCCGACTTGGTGAAGTCGTTGACGTAGTAGCTGCCGAGCGTGGCCGAGAGCGTGTTGAACAGCTCGTCCACCGGCACGCCCAGCGCCTTGGCGCGCTCGCGGTCGACCTCGACGTGCAGCTGCGGCACGGCCGGCCGCCACAGCGTCTGCACGCCGCCGAGCAGCTTGCTCTGCGACAGCGCGCCCTGGAACTGCTGCTGCACCTCGGCCAGGCGCTTGGGACCGCCGTCGCCGAGCTGCTGCAGGTAGAGCTCGAAGCCGCCCGCCGTGCCCAGGCCGAAGATCGGCGGCGGGTTGAAGGCCAGCACCAGCGCTTCCTTGATGTGGCCGGTCTTCATGAACAGCTCGCCCACCAGCGCCTGCACCGGCACCGGGCGTTGATTCCAGTGTTTCTGGGTCACGAAGATCGTGGCTGCGTTGTTGCGGAAGCCCCCGCCCAGGAAGTCCATGCCGGTGAAGGCCACCACGTCCTCGTTGAACGGGTTCGACTTGATGACCTCGATCACCTCGCCGACCACCTTGTCGGTGCGCTCGAGGCTCGCACCGTCGGGCAGGATCACCGCGGCGATGTAGAAGCCCTGGTCCTCGTCCGGCACCAGCGAGCCCGGCGTGATGCGCCACAGCCCCGCGGCCAGCGCCACCATGCCGGCGAACAGCAGCAACCCGATGCCGGCGCGCCGCACCATGAAGCCCACGCCCTCGACGTAGTGGCCGGTCATGCGCGCGAAGAAGCGGTTGAACCAGCGGAAGAAGCGTCCGGGCTCGTGATGGCCCCGTCGCAGGATCATCACGCACAGGCTGGGCGTGAGCGTCAGCGCGACGAGGCCCGAGATCACGACCGCGATCGAGATCGTGGCCGCGAACTGGCGGTACAGCTCGCCCGACAGCCCGCCGAGGAAGGCGATCGGCACGAACACCGCACACAGCACCAGCACGATCGCGATCACCGGGCCCGACACCTCCTGCATCGCCTTGATCGCGGCCTCGCGCGCCGCGAGGTGCTGCTCGCGCATGATGCGTTCGACGTTCTCGAGCACCACGATCGCGTCGTCGACCACGATGCCGATCGACAGCACCATGCCGAACAGCGTCAAGGTGTTGATCGAATAGCCGAGCAGCAGCAGGCCGGCGAAGGTGCCGATCAGCGACACCGGCACCGCCACCAGCGGGATCAGCGTCGCGCGCCAGCTCTGCAGGAACAGGAACACGACGGCGATCACCAGCACCATGGCCTCGGCCAGCGTGATGACCACTTCCTCGATCGAGACCTTGACGAAGCGCGTGGTGTCGTAGGGAATCGAGTAGGCGATCCCGCTCGGGAAGCGCGGCTTGATCGCCTCCACCGTCGCCGTGACCTCGGCCGCCACGTCCAGCGCGTTGGCGCCCGGCTGCAGGAACACGCCGACCAGCGTGGCCGGCTTGCCGTTGATGCGCCCGATGAAGTCGTAGTCCTTGGCACCGAGCTCGATGCGCGCCACATCGCCCAGGCGCACCAGGCCGCCGCCGTTGCCCTCGGCGCGCACGATGATCTGCTCGAACTGCTTCGGCTCGGACAGGCGGCCCTGCGTGGTCAGCGTGTAGACCATCTCCTGCGCCCCGCCGGTGGGCGACTGGCCCACCTTGCCGGCCGCGAACTGCGCGTTCTGCTCGGCGATGGCCTTGGCGATGTCGGCGGTGGTGAGTTTCAGTTGCGCCAGCCGGTCGGGCTTGATCCAAACCCGCATCGCGTAGTCCTTGGCGCCGAAGATCTGCACGCTGGTCGTGCCCGGCGTGCGCTTGATCGCATCCAGCACGTTCAGGGTCACGAAGTTGCTGATCTCCAGGTCGCTGCGGCTGTCGTCGGGCGAGAAGAAGGCCAGCACCTGCAGGAAGGCCGACGAGCCCTTCTCGACGGTGACGCCCTGTCGGCGCACCTCCTGCGGCAGGCGCGCCTCGGCCTGCTTGACGCGGTTGTTGACCTGCTGCGCGGCCTGGTCGACGTCGGCACCGATGTCGAAGGTGACCTGGATCGTGACCACGCCGTTGGAGGTCGAGGTCGAGCCCATGTAGAGCATGTGCTCGACGCCGTTGATCGCGTTCTCGAGCGGCGCGGCGACGGTCTGCTCGACCACCTCGGCGCTGGCGCCGGGGTAGACCGCGGTGACGGTGACCACCGGCGGCGCGATCTCGGGGTACTGCGCGATCGGCAGGTTGCGCGTCGCGGCCAGGCCGGCGATGACGACGAAGAGCGAGAGCACGGCCGCAAAGATCGGCCGGTCGATGAAGAAGCGGGAGAACATGCGCGCCCCTGCCTTACTTCGACGCGGCGGCCGCGGGTGCGCTGGCCGCACCCGGCGCCGCGGGCGCGGCCACCTGCACCGGTGCGCCGGGGAAGAAGATGCGCGCCATGCCGTCGACGATCAGCGGGTCGCCGTCCTTGAGGCCCGAGGTGACGATCCAGCCGTCGGCCATCTGGTCGCCCACGGTCACGGGCCGCGGCGCGGCCTTGCCCTCGGCCGCGAGGTAGACGTACTTGCCCTGCGGACCTTCGAGCACCGCGCGCGTGGGCACCTTCACCGCAGCGGGGCGTGTGGCACCGACCAGGCGCACGCGCACGAACTGGCCGGCCTTGAGCGCGCCGTTCGGGTTGGGCAGCTCGGCCTCGGCCTCGATCGCGCCGGTACTGCCCGACACACGCGCGTCGGAGAACAGCAGCTTGCCGCGTTGCGCGGCGGTGCTGCCGTCGGCCAACGTGACCTGCACCTCGAAGGCGTCGCGCGCCGGCAGCTTGAGCTGGCCCGCGGCCGCTTCGGTGCGCCAGCGCAGCTGGTCGGTGTCGGCGATCGCGAAGCGCACTTTCAGCGTGTCGGACTGGGTCAGGCTCGCCAGCAGCATGGTCGGGCCGGTGACCAGCGTGCCCTCGGACACCTCGGCCCGGCCGACCACGCCGCCGATCGGCGCGTCGATGCGGGTGTAGGACAGGTTCAGCGCGGCCTCCTGGCGTGCCGCCTTGGCGCTCGCCACGTCGGCGCGCGCGATGCCTTCGGCGGCGATCGCGTCGTCGATCTCGCGCTGCGTGATCATCTTCATCTCGCCGAGCTGCTTGGTGCGTTCCAACGTGCGCGTGGCCTGGTTCAGGCGCGCCTCGCTCGAGGCCACCGCCGCGTCGGCCTTGGCCAGCGCGGCCTGGAACGGCGCGGCGTCGAGCGTGAACAGCAGCTGGCCCTTCTTGACCGCGCTGCCTTCGGTGAAGTGGCGCTTGGCCAGGATGCCGCTGACGCGCGCGCGCACCTCGACCTCGCGTGCACCGGCGAGCTGGCCGACGTACTCGAAGGCCACCGGAATGTCGGCTGTCTTCACCGCCTGCACCGTGACCGGGGCGGGGGGCGGCCCGCCGCCTGCGCCGTGACCGGCCTCGGCGCCGCCCTTGCCGCAGGCGGCGAGGGCGAGCGCGGCAGTCAGCACCAGGGAATGAGACAGCGGACGCCGCAACGCAGCGGCGGGCACCTTCGGCATGGGGTTCTCCTCGAGCGATCGGCGGGTGTCACGTTCGTACGACGGACAACGGACCGCGAATTCGACCGAGTGTACGAAGTCGACGAGACATCTGCTGCCATCGGGTCGTCCCGGATCATGGAACTGAAGCGGCCCGCCGGTGCGCCGGCGCTTGTTGCCGATGCCGCGTGCGCGAAGAATGGGCACCGGCCCCACGATGTACATCAGCGAGCAGCTCCTCAACCCCAGCGACGCGCGCCTGCGCCTCGCGGCCCAGCTCGGCGTCGAGCATGTGGTGCTGGACAACCGCGGCACGGAGCTGGTGTCGGCCGCCAGCGGCGGCGTCACCGCCTGGGACGCGGGAAGGCTGCGCGACTACCGGCGCTGGGTCGAGGGCTTCGGCCTGAAGCTCGACGTGTTCGCACTCGACGTGGGTTCGATCCTGCTCGACTCGCTGGTCGATCTCGAAGGGGCGAAGAAGAGCCGCGACATCCTGGCGCGCAACATCGCCGTCGCGGCCGACGCCGGGATCCACTGCTTGAAGTACAACGTCCAGATGGTGGGCATCACGCGCACCGGCCTCAAGCCCGGTCGCGGCGGCTGCTCGAACTCCGGCTTCCGCCACGCCGAGTACACGCCCGAGGCCGACCGCCAGCACTCCTACTGGGGCGTCGGCTACCCCAGCAATCAAGTGAGCCCCCAGGACGCCGCTTCGCGTCGTCCGTCCCCCGAGGGGAGCGAGTCGGCCAGGGGCGGCCCGTCGCCGACTCCGGAAGAAGGCGGCTCGGGCTCGGCGCTCCTGTGCGGCCAGAAGGAAGCGCGCGCGGTGCCGCCGGTGAGCGAGAAGGCGGGCTGGGACGCGATCGAGTTCCTGGTCGACGGCCTGGTCCCGGCCGCCGACGCCGCGGGCGTGCGCCTGGCCTGCCACCCGCACGATCCGGCCTACCCGCCGGGTGGTCTGAACGGCATCGAGCATGTGGTCGGCTCGGCCGACGGCATGCGCCGCTTCCTCGCACTGTCCGACAGCCCGCGCCACGGCCTGAACTTCTGCCAGGGCACGGTGGCCGAGATGTTCAAGGACCCGGGCCGCGCGATGATCCCGGTGATCGAGGAGTTCGCGGCCACCGGGCGCATCTTCATGGTCCACTTCCGCAACATCCGCGGCGGCTACCTCGACTTCCAGGAGGTCTTCCCCGACGAAGGCGACGTGGACATGTTCGAGGCCATCAAGGCTTACCAGCGCGGCGGCTACCACGGCCCGCTGTGCCCCGACCACGTGCCGGTGAGCGAACTCGACCCGGGTCGCGAACGCTTCATGGCGTTCGCGCTCGGCTACACGCGCGGCCTGCTGCAGGCGGCCGGCGCGTGGACCACCCCCCGACGATGAGACCGACCCGATGAACACGACCCCGCGCCTGATCCAGGCCAACCCGCTCGCTGCCGGCTTGACGGCGGGTGCGGCCAGCAGCGACCGCATCGAATGGATCCGGCTGTCGCTGGTGTTCCTGCCGCTGGCCATGCCGATCAGCGACGCCAAGGTGCTGACCGGGCGCCAGAAGCCGCTGACCGAGATCGCCTTCCTGTTCGCGGAAGTCCAGACCCGCGACGGCCACGAAGGCGTCGGCTTCAGCTACAGCAAGCGCGCCGGCGGCCCGGGCCAGTATGAACACGCCAAGGAACTCGCGAACAATCTGATCGGCGAGGACCCGAACGACATCGCGCGCCTGTGGGAGAAGCTGATCTGGGCCGGCGCCAGCGTCGGCCGCTCGGGCCTCGCGACGCAGGCCATCGCCGCCTTCGACACCGCGCTGTGGGACCTGAAGGCGCGGCGCGCCAAGCTGCCGCTGGCCAAGCTGCTGGGCGCGCACCGCGACGCGGTGCAGTGCTACAACACCTCGGGCGGCTACCTGTCGTCGCCGCTGTCGGAAGTGCTGGCCAATGTGGAGAAGTCGCTCGAGCGCGGCATCGGCGGCATCAAGATCAAGGTCGGGCAGCCCGACCCGATGGTCGACTACGAGCGCGTCAAGGCGGTGCACCGGCTGATCGACGGCCGCGTGCACATGATGATCGACGCCAACCAGCAATGGGACCGCGTCACCGCGCAGCGCTTCGGCAAGCTGGTCGAGCCGCTGAACCTGACCTGGATCGAGGAGCCCCTGGACGCCTGGGACGCCGAGGGCCACGCCAACCTGGCCGCGATGCTGGACACGCCCATCGCCAGCGGCGAAATGCTGACCAGCGTGGCCGAGCACTGGGAGCTGATCCGCCACCGCAGCGTGGACTTCATCCAGCCCGACGCGCCGCGTGTCGGCGGCATCACGCCGATGCTGAAGATCCTGGCGCTGGCCGACCACGCACGTTTGCGCCTGGCGCCGCACTTCGCGATGGAGATCCACCTGCACCTGGCGGCCTCGTATGCGCACGAGCCCTGGGTCGAGCACTTCGAGTGGCTGGAGCCGATGTTCAACGAGCGCCTGACCATCCAGGGCGGGCGCATGCAGGTGCCCGACCGCCATGGCCTGGGCTTCTCGCTGTCCGAGCAGGCGCGGCGCTGGACGGCGCAGACGGCGCAATTCGGCAACCGCGCCTGAAATCACGCCCGCCGGCCCTCAAGTCGGCGCCGCGCAGGCCGATCTGGGGGGCATGAGCCAGGACGCCGAAGTGGATGGGCAGGGCGACGCCGCGGTGATCGTCGAGGACGCCGCGCAGGCCGCCGAGGCCATGGCCGCGGCGCTGGCCGCGCCCGAGCCGGCCAGCCCCACCGAACTGGTGGAAGGCTGGGACCGCATCAAGCGCGAACTGTCGGCACTGCTGCGCCATCCGACGCCGGATGCGACCTGGGCCGAGACACTGGAAGCCACGGTCGGCCGCCTGCAGGTGCTGGCGCGGCGCGACTTCGATGCCGCGCTGTACCTGCTGCTGCAGGACGCCACCAGCGGCGACGATGGCCGCTACAGCGCGCACCACGCACTGCTGTGTGCGCTGGTGGGCGAGGTCTGCGCCGACTGGCTCGAATGGCCGGCCGAGGAGGTCGACACGCTGGTGCGCGCCGCGCTGACGATGAACCTGTCGATGTCGGCGATGCAGGACGCGCTGGCGCGCCAGGTCGAGCCGCTGTCGGCCTCGCAGCGCGAGCAGGTGGACGGGCACGCCGAGGAGAGCGCGGCCCTGCTCGCGGCCAGCGGCCTGAAGAACACACTCTGGGTCGAGGTCGTGCGCCTGCACCATGGTGGTCCCGGCGTCGACGACGCGGGGCCCTCGGCGCCGCCCGCGCAGCGCCTGGCGCGCCTGCTGCGCCGCATCGACGTGTACACCGCCAAGCTCAGCAGCCGCGCCAGCCGCGAGGCGGTGTCGCCGGCGATCGCCGCGCGCGACACCTGCCTGGACGGCGATGGCCAGCCCGACACCCTGGGCGTGGCGATCCTGCGCAAGCTCGGCCTGTACCCGCCGGGCTGCTTCGTCAAGCTGGCCAACGGCGACTTCGGCGTCGTCGTGCGGCGCGGCAGCAAGGCGCACATGCCGATCGTCGCGGCGCTGCGCAAGGCCGACGGCGGCCTGCACTTCAGCCCCAAGCGGCGCGACACGTCCTTCAAGCGCCACGCCATCGTGCATGGCGTCGCCGCGAGCCAGGTGCGGGTGCGCCTGAACCACCTGCGCAACCTGGCGCTCGGCTGAGCACGGCCCTTAGCGCCGGTAGCCGGGGTCGCCCGCCTCGAGCTTGCGCAGCAGCGCCGGCCACGCCAGGTTGCCACCCGCGCCGCGCGTGACGGTGGCGAACTGGCACGGCGCGTCGTCAACGATGTGCTGCGGAATGCGCCGCAACGGGCCACTGCCGGCCTGCGCCCGCACCTGCATCATGCAGCTCGTCTCGAAGAAGTACATGCCGACGAAAGCCTCGGCGACGCTGCGGCCGACCGTCAGCAGGCCGTGGTTGCGCAGCATCAGGAAGCGCTTGTCGCCCAGGTCGCGTACCAGGCGCGGCTTCTCGTCGTCGTCGAGCGCGACGCCTTCATAGTCGTGGTACGCCAGCGAGGACAGCACCGCCATCGAGTGCTGCGACAGCGGCAGCAGGCCGTCCTGCTGCGCCGACACCGCGACGCCGTTGACGCTGTGCACGTGCAGCACGCAGATCGCGTCCTCGCGCGCGGCGTGGATCGCACTGTGGATCACGAAGCCTGCGGGGTTGATGTCGAACGGGCTGTCGAAGACCTTGCGGCCGTGCAGGTCCACCTTGACCAGGCTCGACGCCGTGATCTCGTCGAACATCAGCCCGTAGGGGTTGATCAGGAAGTGGTGCTCGGGCCCCGGCACGCGCGCCGAGATGTGCGTGAAGATCAGATCGTCCCAGCCGTAGCGTGCCACCAGGCGGTAGCAGGCGGCAAGGTCGACACGCTGCTGCCATTCGTCCGCGCTGACGTCGCGTTGCACATCGAGTTGACAGTGGTCCATGGTGCTTGCTCCGGGCCAGGGTGGTGATGCAAAATATATAGACTGGTCTAGTTAGGGCGTCAAGATGACGGAAAGCCGGGAGCGCATGCTCGAGGCGGCGGTCGACCTGCTGCGGGGCTTCGGCCTGTCGGGTGCGGGCATCAACGACGTGGTGCGCGGCAGCGGCGCCCCCAAGGGCTCGGTCTACCACTTCTTTCCCGAGGGCAAGCTGCAGATCGCGGCCGAGGCGCTCGCGCTGTACGGCGAACGCGTCGACGCCTTCGTCGACGCCGCGCTCGCCGGCAGGCGCTCCAACCCCGAGCGCGTGCGCGCGCTGTTCGAGGCCTTCGCGCGCCGGGTCGAGCAGGCGCGGTTCCTGCGCAGCTGCGCGGTCGGCACTGTGAGCCTGGACCTGGGCGAGGGCGGCGAGCCGCTGCAGCCGCAGCTGGCCGCGCTGCTGGGGCGCTGGGCCCGCACGATCGCCCGCCATGTCGACCTCGGTGATGCGCGCCGCACGCGCTCCTTCGCCGGCCTGGTGCTGACCGCGATCGAAGGCGCCTACGTGCGATCGCGCGCCGAGCGTTCGGCGGCAGCGTTCCGCGAGGCGGGCCAGTGGCTTGCCGCTTGCGTCGACTGAGCGCTGACCCGGTTCAGTCGCCGTCGCGCACCGCGACGACGATCACGAACTCGGCCGGGATGCGGTAGCTGCGGCCCCGGCGCCAGGGCGCGATCGCCTCGACGTAGCGCGCCCGCACCCGCGCGCGCACGGTGGCGTCGAAGTGCGCCCAGGCCAGCGCCACCGGCCCGCCAGCGAAGGCCGCGTCGCAGGCGGCGTCGGCGTTCTCGTAGTCGAGCGTGTCGACGACACGCTGCTGCAGCGTCACGCGCAGGCCGGCGCGGGCGCAGGCCTTGACCAGGGCGTCGCCGTGGCCAAGGCCGAAGAACAGCGGGCAGACCTCGCTTTGCACCTCCGCGTCGACGATCCCGAACAGCGGCGCCCAGCCGCAGCGCGCGCGTTCTCCCCATACCGCGAGCGCGGCACGCCCACCCGGGCGCAGCACACGACGCAACCCAAGTCGGGTGACGGCTGAGCGTCGCCACCAGCTCCTGCGAGTGAATGTTCATGCCGGCTTGCGCAGAACGTCGGCCAGCGCGCCCAGGTCGGCGGCGCTGAAGTCGACCGGCACCAATGCCGCGCTCTCGCCGCGGCCGGGGCCATGTTCGTCGGGCCGCGCGATGAAGGCGGTGCGCATACCGGCGCGCGCGGCGGCTTCGAGGTCCGACGAATGCGCCGCCACCATCAGCACTTCGTTCGGCGCGCAGTCGAAGGCGTCGGCGGCGGCGCGGTAGACCTCGAGCTTGGGCTTGTAGTCGCGCGCATGCTCGGCACCGAGGATCGCGTCCCAGTGCCAGCCGTTGCGCCGCGCCAGGTCGGCCATCAGCGAGATGTTGCCGTTGGAGCAGGGCGCGAGGCGGAAGCGATCGCGCAAGGCGCGCAGCGCCGGCGTCACGTCCGGCCAGGCGTCGAGGCGGTGCCAGGCGAGGTTGAGCTCGAGGCGCGTCGCCTCGTCGGCATCGTGGCCGAAGCGTTCGAGCACGATGTCGAGGTTGCGCCGGTGCAGCACGTCGAGCTTGCAGAAGCCGATGCGGCCGGCACGCACTGCCTCCATCGCGGGCTGGTACTCGTCGCGCCACGCGTCGGCCAGGGCCTCGGCTTCGTCGGCACCGATGTGCAGATGCGTGCGCAGTTCGCGCGCGACGCCCGAGCGCCAGTCGACAAGGGTGCCGAAGACGTCGAAGACCAGGGCGCGGATCGGCGTCGTCATCGACCATTCGCCTTGCGCCAGGCCTCGAAGGCGACGCGGTGGGCCTCGTCGGTGGGCGGGTACAGGCCCAGGATCGACTGCCCCGCCAGCACGCGCTCCTGCACGAAGTCCTCGAAGGCGGTCATCTCGACCGCCTCGGCCGCCACCTCGTCGGCCAGGTGGGCCGGGATCACGACCACCCCCTCGGCGTCACCGACGATCACGTCGCCCGGGAACACCGGCGCGTCGCCGCAGCCGACGGGCACGTTGATGTCGATCGCCTGGTGCACCGTCAGGTTGGTCGGCGCGGCGGGGCGCTGGTGGTAGACGGGGAAGGGCAGCTTCGCCATCTCCGGGCTGTCGCGGAAGCCGCCGTCGCTGACGATGCCGGCCACGCCGCGCTTCATCAGCCGCGTGACGAGGATGTTGCCGGCCGACGCGGCGCGCGCGTCCTTGCGGCTGTCGATCACGAACACCGCGCCGCGCGGGCACTCCTCGACCGCCTTGCGCTGCGGGTGCTCGCGGTCCTTGAAGACCTCGATCGTGTTCAGGTCCTCGCGCGCGGGCATGTAGCGCAGCGTGTAGGCCTCGCCGACCATGTTCGGCAGGTCCGCGCGGATCGGCCGCACGTCCTGGATGAACTGGTGTCGCAGGCCGCGCTTGAACAGGGCGGTGCACAGCGTCGCGACGCTGACCTTCATCAGTTGGGCCCGGGTGCTGTCTTTCATCGTGGCTCAGTAGATGGCAGGCTCGGGCACCGGCGCGCCGAAGCCCGTTTCGAGGAAATCGAAGTCGCAGCCCTGGTCGGCCTGCAGGACGTGCTGCGAGAACAGCCAGCCGTAGCCGCGTTCGTAGCGGCGCGGCGGCGGCGTCCACGCGGCGCGGCGGCGGGCGAGTTCGTCGTCGCTCACGGCCAGATGGATGCGTCGTGAGGGCACGTCGACCTCGATGAGGTCGCCGGTTTCGACCAGCGCCAGCGGCCCGCCCACGAACGCCTCGGGCGCGCAGTGCAGCAGGCAGCCACCGTAGCTGGTGCCGCTCATGCGCGCGTCCGACAGGCGCAGCATGTCCTTCACGCCCTGCTTGAGCAGCTTGGTCGGGATCGGCAGCATGCCCCATTCGGGCATGCCCGCCCCCTGGGGCCCCGCGTTGCGCAGCACCAGGATGTCGTCGGCGCTGACATCGAGGTCGGGGTCGTCGACCGCCTTCTTCAGTGCCGGGTAGTCGTCGAACACGAGCGCGCGGCCCGTGTGCTGCAGCAGGTGGGGGGCGCAGGCGCTGGGCTTGATCACCACGCCGCCGGGCGCCAGGTTGCCGCGCAGCACCGCGAGTGCGCCCTCGGCGTAGATCGGCCGGTCGAGCCGGCGGATCACGTCGTCGTCGTAGACCTCGGCGCCGGCGATGTTCTCGCCCAGCGTGCGGCCGTTGACGGTCAGCGCGTCGGTGGCGAGGTGCGTGCGGATGCGCCCGAGCATCGCGGGCAGGCCGCCGGCGTAGAAGAAGTCCTCCATCAGGTACTTCTCGCCGCTGGGCCGGATGTTGGCGATCACCGGCACCGTGCGGCTGGCGGCGTCGAAGTCATCGAGCGTCAGCGCATGGCCGGCGCGGCGGCTGAGCGCGATCAGGTGGATGATTGCGTTGGTCGAGCAGCCCATCGCCATCGCGCAGGCCACGCCGTTGGCGAAGCTCGCGGGCGAGAGCAGGCGCGCGGGTGTCATGTCGTCCCAGACCATCTGCACGACGCGGCGCCCGCACTCGGCACTCATGCGGATGTGGTGGGCATCCGCCGCAGGAATGCTCGACGCGCCCGGCAGCGTCAGGCCCAGCGCCTCGGCGATGCCCATCATCGTCGCTGCGGTGCCCATCGTCATGCAGGTGCCGTGGCTGCGCGCGATGCCGCCTTCCATCTCGAGCCAGGCCTGGTCCGACAAGCGGCCGGCGCGGCGCTCGTCCCAGTACTTGAAGCTGTCGGAGCCCGAGCCGAGCACCTGGCCCTTCCAGTTGCCGCGCAGCATCGGGCCGGCGGGCAGCACGATGAAGGGCAGGCCCATCGACAGCGCGCCCATCGCGAGGCCGGGAATGGTCTTGTCGCAACCGCCCATCAGCACCGCGCCGTCGATCGGGTGCGAGCGCAACAGCTCCTCGGTCTCCATGGCGAGGAAGTTGCGGTAGAGCATCGTCGTCGGCTTGACGATGGGTTCGGACAGGCTGATCGCCGGCAGCTCGAGCGGGAAGCCCCCGGCCTGGAGCACGCCGCGCTTGACGTCCTCGACGCGCTGCTTGAAGTGCGCGTGGCACTGGTTGGCGTCGCTCCAGGTGTTGACGATCGCGATCACCGGTTTGCCGACCCAGTCGGCCGGGCCGTAGCCCATCTGCATGAAGCGCGAGCGGTGGCCGAACGAGCGGAAGTCGTCGGGTGCGAACCAGCGCGCGCTGCGCAGTTGCGCGGGGGTCTTCTTCGTCATGCAGGGCCCAGGTGGTAGCCGCGTCCCTTGTAGTCGAAATCGACCAGTTCGCCGATGGGGATGTCCTTCACCGCGGGCGCGGCGTAGTAGGCACGGATCTCCTTGATCAGGCCGCTGCGCTCATCGAACACGTACCACTCGTCGCCGCGCTGCGCGGTGCCGGGCCTGCGCTTCCAGTGCGTCCACTCGATCACGGCCTCGTGCTCGCCGACCAGCACCTTCTCGATCGTCCACTGCGAACCGAGGTGCTCGACGCACCAGATCCACTTGCGGGCGATGGTGTCGGCACCGCGCCAGGGGATCTCGGGCAGGCCGGGCGGGAAGTAGTGCACCGCGTCGGGGGTGAAGCAGGCGACGAGGCCCGCGTGGTCGGCCGCGTTGCAGGCGTCGAAGTAGCGGCGGATCAGGGTTTCATGGGCGTGCATGGCGCTCACTCCAGCGCCGGCCGTCCGGCGGCGACCCAGGCCCGGTGCTGTGCACGCGTCTCGGGGCTCGGCGGGTACAGGCCCCACAGCGCTTCGCCGCGCGCAACGCGTTGCGCCAAGTAGCCCTCGATGTCGTCCTGCGCCTCGCACAGCTCGGCCATCTCGGCCGCCAGGTGCGCCGGCACCACGGTGATGTTGTCGGCGTCGCCGTGGATCACGTCGCCGGGATAGACCGCGACACCGGCGCAGGCGATCGGCACGTTGAGGTCGGCCACATGGTGGTACGACAGGCGCGTGGTCGCGGTGACGCCGCGGCACCAGGCGGGAATGTCCATGCGCACGATCTCGCTGCCGTCGCGCAACGCGCCGTCGGTGACCACGCCGCGCACGCCGCGCCGCTGCATGCGCGCGAGCAGCATGTTGCCCATCGAGGCGGCGCTCGGGTCGTTGCGGCTGTCGATCACCATCACGTCGCCGGCTTGCGTCTGCTCGACGCCGACCCACTGCAGGTTGTCGTGGTTCGGGTGCGTGGTGAGCGTCGCGTAGGTGTCGATGTCCTCGCGCGCCGGGATCATGCGCATCGTGTACGCGCGGCCGGCGAAGCGCCGGGCGTTGGCGCCCTGCAGCGGCCTCAGCCCCACCAGCACCGTCTGGCGGTAGCCCTTGTTGAAGAGTTGCGTCGTCAGCGAGCCGCTGGTGATGCGCGCCAGGCGGTCGAGCACCTCGTCGGCGACGCGCACCGACGCACGCGCGGGGGGCGGCGTCGGGGTGACGATTGCTGGCATGGTCACGGCCTGTCTCCTGGTGTGGCGGCGATGCTAGGAGGCGCACCGGCGCGCGCCAAGCCGGCGTAGCATCGCGCCCTGATGACTGTTCCACTGGCTGGGATCGATGGCCATGCCGGCTGAGCGCAGCGGCGACGGCACGGCTGCGCTCGACAAGGCGCTCGACGTGCTCGACGCGGTGGGTGACGCGCCGGCCGGGCTGAGCCAGCTCGACCTGGCCGCGCGCCTGGGCCTGCCACGCACCACGCTGTACCGCCTGTTGGGCACGCTGGTGGCGCGCGGCCTGCTGCGGCGCGACCCGTCGCGGCGCGTCTATGGCCTGGGCGCGCGCTGCTTCGAGTACGCGCGCACGGCCTACGCGATGCCCGACCTGGTGGCCGCGGCGAGCGTCGAACTGCGCGCCTTGCGCGACATGACCGGCGAGACCACCTACCTGGCCACGCGCGACGGGCACGAAGTGATCTCGCTCGAGCGCTGCGACGGCGCCCACAGCCAGCGCTCCCACAGCGCCCTCGGCGAGCGCAAGCCGCTGCACTGCACGAGCCAGGGCAAGGCCATCCTGTCGGCGCTGCCGGCCGAGCAGCGCGACGCGATGATCAAGGAGTTGCACCTGACCCCCGTCACGGCGCGCAGCATCACCGACCGGCGCCGCCTGGCCGCCGAACTGCGCCTGACCGCCAACCGCGGCTGGTCGATCGACGACGAGGAGATCGTGCCCGGCGTGCGCTGTTGCGGCGCGCCGATCGTCGATGCCGAGGGCCAGGTGCGCGGCGCGATCAGCGTCGCCGGCCCGGCCTTCCGCCTGACGATGGAGCGCCTGGCGCTGGTCGGTCCCGAGGTCGCGGAGGCCGCACGGCGCATCGGCGCCCAGCTTTCGGCCGCCCAGCCGGTGCGCGCCGCCAACAGCGAGGTCGAGGTGCTTCCCGGCGACTGGGCCTTCGACGGTGCGCACCCGCAATGGTGCGAGGCCGACGGCTTGCTCTACTGGGCGGACACGCTGGCGCCGACCGTGCACGCGCTCGGCCGCGACGGGCAGGACCGCGTGCTGGCGACGCTCGACGGGCCGATCGACGCCGTGCTGGCGCAGGACCGCGGCATCGCGGTGCAGGTGGGCGGCGCCTGGCAACACGTGAGCGCCGACGGCCGCGTGACGCCCTGGCCCGAGATGCCGCCGCGCCGCGTCAGTGCGATGACGCGTGCCCCCGACGGCAGTGCCTGGGCCTGCTGGGCCGACGGCGAACGCTGGCGCGTCGGCGAGGTGGGTTCCGAAGGCCGTGTCCGCGTCGAGCGTGGCGCATGGCGGCTGTCCGAGCCGGCGACGGCCCTGGCCTGGGATCCGCTGGGCGAGTCCCTGGCCATCGCGGCGGCCGACAGCGGCGCGCTCTATGTCGCACAGCAGGGCAGCAGCACGCTGCGCCGCCTGGCCACGGTGCCCAAGGGCTCGGGCCAGCTGGCCGGCCTGGCCAGCGACCCGGCCAGCGGCTGGTGGAGCGCATTGCGCGGCGGCTGGAGCGTGGTGCGCTTCGAGCCCGACGGCAGCCTGGGCCGCGTGGTGGCGCTGCCGGTGCCCAGCCCGAGCGGCGTGGCCTTCGGTGCCGGGAGCGCAGGCGCTGGCGCGGCGCTGTACATCACCAGCGCGCGCGAGGCCGTCACCCGCGAGTCGCTCGACGCGGCGCCGCTGTCGGGGCGGCTGTTCGTGGTGCGCGAACCGGCGGCCTGAGGCGCGACCGGGTCCCCCTCAGCTCGCCGCCACGAATCCCCGCTCGATCGCCTGCGCCGGGTCATCGAACACGGCCATGGCCGTCTTCATGCGCCGGAAGCCGAAGGCGCCGTAGAAGGCCTCTTTGCCGGGCACGGCGTACAGCAGGACCTTGCGATGTCCCTTGGACTGCTCGAGCAGCCGGGACACGATGGCCTTGCCCAGCCCGGTGCCCTGGTGGCTGGGCCGCACAGCGATGTCGCACAGGTAGGCCGCATCGAACCCGTCGGCCAGGGCCCGGCCGACGCCGACCAGCCGTCCGTGCTCGCGTACGAACCAGCGGTAGCGGCTGTTCGTGAAGGCCGTCTTCAGGCCCTCGGGAGGTTTGAGGCCCAGCGGGGCCAGGCGATAGAGCTCCGACAGCTCGTGCCAGTCGACGCCGGCGAGCGAGTCGGTCCATTGCAGTGAGGGAGCGTTCGGCATGCAGGAGTTCTCGGATGCGATGGTTGTCAGGTACTGCCGCGCAGGTCGAACAGCAGCAGATCGGCCGGCTGCGCGTTGCCGCGGCTGTCGAGCCGGACGGCCACCTCGTCCTCGATGAAGGCCGCGTCGCCGGCCACGAGTTCGGGCCCGGCGTCCGCGCCGGCCTGCGTGCCGATGCGCAACGCACCGGCCACGACGTGCAGGTGCGTCCAGCGCCCGGCCGGCGGCCGGTAGATCAGCTCGGCATCGTCGACCAGCGCCGCGAACACGCGCGTGTCCTGCGCCAGCGCCAGCACGCCGGGTCCGCCCTCGGGCGTGGCGATCGCGCGCAGCCGGTTGCGCTTGTCGTCGGCACCGACGTGGATGCGCGCATACGCCGGCTCGAGGCCGCGCTGCGCCGGCCGGATCCACCACTGCAGGTGATGCTCGGGGTCGACACGCGACGCGTTCATCTCGCTGTGCCGGATGCCGTGGCCGGCGCGCATCAGGTGCACGTCGCCGGGACGCATGAGCGCCACGTTGCCGAGCGAGTCGCGGTGCTCGACGGCACCGGCCACCGGATACGACATCACCTCGACGTCGCGATGCCCATGCTCGGCGAAGCCGCCCCCCGGTGCGACACGATCGTCGTTGAACACCAGCAGGTCCGAGTAGCCGTCGAACGCGGGATCGCGGTAGTCGCCGAAGCTGAACGAGAAGCGCGCGTCGAGCCAGTCGTTGCGAAAACGGCCGCGCGTGTGCGCCGGGCGCAGGCGGATCATGTCGGGCACTCCTGGCAGGGCGCGCTGCGGCGCGTCGGCGGTGTCGGCGTCGTGCGCTGCACGAGCATCACGCCCGCCAGCACGGCGCCGATCGCCAGCAGCGTTGTCGCGGGGTAGCGTTCGTCGAAGGCCAGCGTGCCGATGACCAGCGACGCGGCCGTGATGACGTAGCCGAGCTGCCCGACGGCCACCGCGCCGGCGCGGCGCTGCAGCTCGAACGCGCTGAGGTAGAACAGGCTGGTCAGCACGCCGGCGCCGAGCAGCGCGAGGTCGGTGGACGCCAGCGCAAGGCTCGGCAGGCGCAGCGCGCCCGACCACGCGACCGCCGGCACCACCAGTACGGCCTGCAGGGCCAGCATCAGGCTGGCCGCGGACAGCGGCGCCAGCCCGGCCGGCCAGGCCCGCGTGCGGAACACGTTGCCCGCCGCGAGCAGCAGCGGCGTGCCGATCGCCGCCAGCGCCCAGGGCAGCGAGGATGCGTCAGCCGGCAGTGCGCCGCGCGGCAGCAGCACCGCCATCACGCCGGCCAGCCCGAGCCCGATGCCGGCGGCGCGCCACGCGTGCGGCCGCTCGATGCGCAACACGAGCACGATGGCATAGGTGAACAGCGGCGACAGCGCGCCGATGACGCCGATCAGCCCGGCCGGCACATGCGTCAGCGCGGCGAAGGTCAACAGATTCGGCGCGGTGATGCCGAGCCCGCCGGCGACCGCGGCGTAGCGCAGCGACGCGCGATCGAGTCGAAGCGGGGCCTGCCCGCGCCATGCCGCGACGGCCCCGAGCACGGGCGCCGCGAACAGCAGTTGCCAGGCAAGCATGCCGGGTGCCGAGACGCCGCCGGCCGCGGCCAGCTTGGCCAGCGCGTAGATGCCGGCGATCAGCGATCCGTTGACGAGCAGCAGCAGCGGGGTCATCGCGTGGCCTCCTCAGGCGGCGACGGCCGCTTCGTGCCTGCGCGCAGGCATCAGCGCCGGATAGTCGACGTAGCCGCGCGCGCCGCCGGCGTAGAAGGTCGCCGGATCGGCCTGCGCCAGCGGCGCGCCGGTGGCAAAGCGTTGTGGCAGGTCGGGGTTGGCGATGAACGGCTGGCCGTAGACGATGGCGTCGGCGCAGCCGCTGGCGGTGAATTCGGCGCCGCGCCGTTGGTCGAAACCGACGCCGGCGAAGTACGCGCCGCCGCCATCGAACAGCCGGTGCGCCAGTTCGTGCGTGAAAGCCGATCCGGGCTCGGGCGCCATCTCGAGGAACGCGATGCGCAGCGGGCGCAGCGCGGCCAGCAGCGTGCCGTAGGTCGCGACCGGGTCGTCGTCGCCGATGTCGTTGAACGGCTTTCCGGGCGTGACCTTCAGCCCGGTGCGGTCGGCGCCGATCGCCGCGGCGATCGCCTCCAGCGTCTCGACCACGAAGCGCGCGCGCTTGGTCGCACTGCCGCCGTAGGCATCGACGCGCTGGTTGGTGCCGGTGGACAGGAACTGCATCGGCAGGTAGCCCGAGCCGGCGTGCAGTTCGACGCCGTCGAAGCCGGCAGCGATCGCGCGCCGCGCGGCGGCGGCGAACTGCTCGACCACGGCGCGCACCTCGGCGGTCGACAGCGCACGCGGCGTGACATGCGGCCGCGAGCCGCTGTCGGTGTAGGTCGAGCCATGGGGCCGCACGGGCGAGGGGGCGACCGGCGTCGCGCCGCCGGGCAGCAGCAGCGGGTCGCTGATGCGCCCGGCGTGCATCAGCTGCGCGACGATGCGGCCCCCCGCGGCGTGCACCGCCTGCGTCACGCCACGCCAGGCCTGCACGTGGCGCGCGTCGGCCAGGCCTGGCGTGCGCACATAGCCCTTGCCCATCGGGTCGGGAAAGAGGCCCTCGGTGATCATCAGGCCGGCGCCGGCGCGCTGGGCGTAGTACTGGGCGGTGAGCGGCCCGACGAGGCCGTCGTCGTCGGCGCGGCTGCGCGTCATCGGGGCCATCACGATGCGGTTGGGCAGCTGCAGCCGGCCGGCGGCGAGCGGCGAGAACAGGGTGAGCGAGGTCATGGTGCGGCGGTCCTCTTGAACAACATGGCTTCATGATCGTGGCCGGCGCCGCGCGATGAAATCGGATAATTTCGCCCGAGTCCTTCGATGCCATCGAACAACGCGCCGTCTTCACTCCCGATGCTGCGACTGACTCTCGACGCCCTGCAGGTCCTCGACGCGATCGAGCGCCGCGGCAGTTATGCGGCGGCCAGCGAGGAACTGCACCGCACCGTCTCGACCCTGTCGTACACCGTGAAGAAGCTCGAGGACGACCTCGGCGTGCAGGTGTTCGACCGCAGCGGCCACCGCGCGGTGCTCACCGACGCCGGCCGCCTGCTGCTCGACGAGGGCCGGGCAGTGCTCGACGCCGCCGCCGCGGTCGAGCGCCGCGTGCGCACCGTCGGCCGCGGCTGGGAGGCCGCGCTGGTCATCGCCGCCAACGAGCTGGTGCCGTACCCGGCCCTGCTGGCCGCGGTAGGCGACTTCTACGCCGAGGGCCACCCCACCCGCATCCGGCTGTTGTCGGAGATCCTGGGCGGCGCCTGGGAGGCGCTGGTGTCGCAGCGTGCCGACCTGGCGCTGGCCGAGGTGGCCAGCGCGGGCGCGATCGGCATCACGCACCGGCCGGTCGGCGCGGTGTCTTTCGTGTTCGCGGTGGCGCCGCAGCATCCGCTGGCGCGCGCGGCGCAGCCGGTCAAGGTGGCCGAGATACGGCGTCACCGCGTCGTCGTCGTCTCCGACTCGGTGCGCCGCGAGCCGGCGCGCTCCACCGGCATCACGTCGGCGGCCGACGTGCTCACCGTGGCCAGCCTGCAGGCCAAGCTGGCCGCGCAGGTGGCCGGCCTGGGCGTGGGCTTCCTTCCCGCGGCGCTGGCCGCCGACGCGCTGGCACAGGGGCGGTTGGTCGCGCTGCGCGTGGCCTCACCGCGCCCACGCGTCACCCTCGAAGTGGCTTGGCGCGCGCAGGACGCCGGCCCGGCGACCTTGTGGTTCGCAGAGCGGCTGCAGCGGCTGCCGCTGGGCTGACCCAGGCATCCGGCAGGGGCAACCGCTCCGTTGCCCTATTTGTCGTCCTTGGCCATGTCCTTCTCGTCGCGGTCGCCATGCCGCGGCCGCGGCAGCCCGATCACCGTGCCCTCGCGCCGCGCGTCCGCGCCGCCGTACTGCTTGCCGGTCTTCGGGTCGATGACGACGATCTGCACCGAGCCGATGTCGGCCGGCGCGTTCACCGTGTGACCCAGCACGCGCAGCGCGTCGAGCGACGCAGCCGGAAACGGCGTGGGCGCGAGCGGATTGCCGCTGTCGATCGACACGCTGCCGCCGGCCGAGGTGACCGACAGGCGCGGCGCATCGATCGCCTGCTGCAGCGTCATGCCGTGGTCGAGCAGGTTCAGCGTCACGTTGAACACCGAGTTGATGATCGTCGAGCCCCCGGGCGAGCCGTAGGCCACCAGCGGCCGGCCCTTGCGGTCGAAGATCATCGAAGGCGACATGCTGCTGCGCGGGCGCTTGCCGGGCGCCACGTCGTTGGCCGCCGGCTCGCCGGTGAAGGGGTTGAGCGACGGCGTGAAGTTGAAGTCGGTCAGCTCGTTGTTGAGCAGGAAGCCGAAGCTCTTGAAGCAGCTGATCGCGGCACAGCCTTCGGGGTAGTAGCCCGCGAACATGCCGGCGCCGTAGCCCGACTCGATCGTGTTGGTGTACGAGACGAGGTTGCCCCACTGGTCGGCGACCGAGAAGTGGGTGGTCGAGCCTCCCGGGCCCGCGAACGAGGCCGTTCCGGCGAGCCGGGTCACGGGCGCCAACGCGGCGATGTCGTAGGGGCGCGGATCGCCGGCCACCGGGTTGACCGTGAGGCGCGCGGTCGGCGCGATCGGCTCGCTGCGCATCGCGGTGTAGGTGGGGTGCAGCAGGCCCTTCACCGGCACGTACGTGAAGTCGGCGTCGCCCATCCACAGCGCACGGTCGGCGAAGGCGGTGCGCATCACCTCGGCCATCACGTTGAGCGTCGCCGGGCTGCCGAAGCCGAAACCGGCCTTGGCATCGCCGATCGGGAAGCGCTCGATCATCTTGAGCATCTGCCCGACCGTGAGCGCGCCCGACGAGGGCGGGCCCATGCCCTTGACGACGTAGCCGCGGTAGGTGGTGGCGACCGGGTCGCGCGTCGTCGCCTCGTAGGCCTGCAGATCGGCCTGCGTCATCGTGCCGGGCCTGCCGCCGGCAGAGAGGCGCTTCTGCCCTTCGATGATGCCGTGCGCGATCTCGCCGCTGTAGAACGCGTCGGGTCCGTCGCGGGCGATCGTGCGCAGCGTCTCGGCCAGTGGCTTGTTGGTGACCAGCGCGCCCACGGCGATCGGCAGGCCGCCCGGGCAGAAGTACTCGGCCGTCTCCGGGTAGACCTTGGCGCGGCTCGTCGCGCTCGCGCAGGCGGGTGAGGCCACGAAGCGCGGCGTCGCCGCGAAGCCGTCGTCGGCGAGGCGGATCGCCGGCTTGAGCACGCGCGCCAGCGGCAGGCGGCCCCAGCGCCGCACGGCGTCCGCCGTGCCGCGCACCATGCCGGGCACACCCACCGAGATGCCCGAGGTCGACGCCTGCGTAAACGACAAGCCGCTGAACATGCCGGGCGTGGCCCCCGCGGGCGCGCGCTCACGGGTGTCGATCGTGAACGTGCGGCCGCTCTTGGCGAGATGGACCATCATGAAGCCGCCGCCGCCGATGCCCGCCGATTGCGGTTCGACGACGTTGAGCGCATAGGCGATCGCGACGGCCGCATCGACGGCGTTGCCGCCGGCCTCGAGGATCTGCGCACCGGCCTCGGCCGCGTACGGGTTGGCGGTCGCGACCACGCCCTTGCGGAACGCCGGGCCCTCGCCCTTGTCGGGCAGGCCGGGGACAGGCGGCTCCTTCCACCGTGCGTCGCGACCGTCGGCATGGATCGGGGCGGCCCAGGCCAGCAGCACGGCCAGGGTGCACGAGGCGATCGCGAAACGGCGCGAGTCGGCAGAAGCTTGCATGGCCGGAACCTCCTGGGCAGTGGGTGATGCGCGAAGCCGCCGCGGGGTGCGCCGGAGGACCAGTATTGGAGCCGGGCCGGTCCGGGTCAAGTGGGAGCGACGCCGGCTTCTTCCGAGAGAACGTCACCCAAAGACAAGGGCCCGCACGGAGGCGGGCCCTCGAAGACAGTGGTGCCGGTGAGAAGAGTCGAACTCCCGACCTTCGCATTACGAATGCGCTGCTCTACCAACTGAGCTACACCGGCGCCGGAAAAGCGGCGAATTATACGAGAGCGCCCGCGTCACATCGGGTTGCCGCTTGGGCATGCGGGCAGCGCGCGGCTGCGGCACACTGCGCCCCGCATGAAACACGAGCCCCCAGCCTCCGTCTCGCGCCGCACGGCGCTGTTGTCGTCGATGGCCTCGCTGTTCTCGCTCGCCGCCTGCGGCGGTGGGGGCGGGGGTGACGAGCCCTACCTGCCGCCGGTGCCACCACCGCCGCCCATCGTGCCGGTCGACGGCCCGGCCTGGTTCGGCTTCGGGCGCAATCCGCAGCATTCGGCGCTGCTGAGCGAGATCCCCGCGCAGGCGCTGACCACCGTGTGGTGGCACACGCCGGTGGACCTGGCGCCGACCTACAGCAGCAGCGGCTCGCTGCTGCTGCACTACGGCTCGCCGGTGGTCACGCGCCAGAACACGGTGATCGTGCCGGTGAAGACCGGCAGCAACAGCTTCCGCGTCGAGGGCCGCATCGGCGCCACCGGTGGCCTGATCTGGACGCTGGACAGCGACTACCGCCTGCCGCCGCACGCCTGGGTGCCGAGCTACAACCCGGCGCTCACCTCGGACGGCCGCGTGGTGATGCCGATGGCCGGTGGCCGCGTGCGCTTTCGCGCCGCGCCCAATGCGGGCAGCGGTGCGCAGCAGACGGTTGCCTTCTACGGCGATGCGGCCTACGCCGCGGCGCCGGCCACCTACGACGGCACGGTCTTCATCAACACGCCGCTGACCACCGACGGCCAGGGCAACACCTTCTTCGGCTTCACCGTCACCGGCAGCAACCCGGCCGCCGTGGTCGGCGGCATCGCACGCGTCGCGGCCGATGGCAGCGCGCGCTGGATCGCGGCCGCCGACGCCGCGGGCGACGTGACGATGACCAAGACCGCGACCAACGCCGCGCCGGCACTGTCGCCCGACGGCGGCCGGCTCTACGTGGTCGTCAACCAGGTGCCGCCGCCGGGGGGCCGCGCCGGTGGACGCCTGCTGGCGCTGGACAGCACGACGCTGGCGCCGATCGCCAGCCGCGCGCTGATCGACCCGCTGTCCGGCACGGCGGCCTGGGTCAACGACAACGCGAGTTCGTCGCCGACGGTGGGCCCGGACGGACGCGTGTACATCGGCGTGCTCGAGGCCAATGCGCCGGCGCACAACTTCCGCGGCTGGCTGCTGCAGTTCGACGCCGGCCTGGCCCCGGCCGGCGTGCCCGGCGGCTTCGGCTGGGACAACACCGCGTCGATCGTGCCGCGCGCGATGCTGCCGCAGTACGCCGGCGCGTCGAACTACCTGCTGGCGCTGAAGTACAACAGCTACGCCGGTGTCGGCACCGGCGACGGCCAGCACCGCGTCGCGATCGTCGATCCCAACGACTCGCAGGTGGACCGCTTCTCGAGCACCTTCGTGATGCGCGAGGTGATCACGGTGCTGAGTCCGACGGCCGACGAGAACTACGGCGGCGGCAGGACCGAGTGGTGCATCAACACCGCGGTGGTCGATCCGGCGACGAGTTCGGTGCTGATGAACAACGAGGACGGCTACCTCTACCGCTGGCACCTGCCGAGCAACACGCTGCAGCAGCGCATCCGCATGAACAACGGCTACGCGCAGTCGTACACGCCGACGGCGGTGGGCGCCGACGGGCGCGTCTACGCGGTCAACAACGCGCGCCTGTTCTCGGTCGGCGCCTGAGGCTCAGGGCGCGAAGGCCTCGGCGGCCTGCGCGATCGCACCGGCGGTCGTCAGCCAGCAGCGCTCACGATGGCTCGCGATGTGCTGCAGCGCGCGCCGCAACGCCCGCACGCGGAAGGGCTGGCCTGCGATCATCGCGTGCAGCGCAATGCCCATCACCAAAGGCGCGTGCCCGTCCTGCGACTGCTCGAGCATCTCGTCGAACTGGTCGATGACCATGGTCGAGAACGCGTGCGCGTCGACGTGGCGGCCGATGATGGCCGCGCTGTCGTTCAGCTCCTGCGGGTAGGGCACCGACAGCAGGCGCCCGCCGCGCGTGGCCAGCCACACCGGCTGGTCGTCCATGCACCAGTCGAGCACGTAGCGGTAACCGGCTTCGTGCAGCAGGTCGGGCGTGCGCTCGGTCTCGGCGATCCAGGGGCTGAGCCAGCCCGCCGGCGGCTGTCCTTCGTGGCGCGCGATCTCGCGCGTCACTGTGTCGATCAGCGCGCGCTCCTCCTGTTCGGCCAGGTCGGCCTGGTGCTCCGAGTTCGTGCGGCCGTGCGAGGCGATCTCGGCGCCGCGCGACCGGAAGGCGGCTACCAGTTGCGGGCAGCTGCCATACAGCTCGGAGTTGATCAGCAGCGTGACCGGCAGCTCGAGGCTGTCGAAGAGGTCGAGCAGGCGCCAGGCGCCGACGCGGTTGCCGTAGTCGCGCCACGAGTTGTTCAGCACGTCGGGCGCCGGGATGCCGGGCACCAGGTCCTCGACCAGGCCCTCGCCCCAGGCGTACTGCTCGAGGTTGAGCGCGATGTACACCGCCAGGCCCTTGCCGCCGGGCCAACGCTCTGGGAGGCGGGCGGTGATCGGCGAGTAGGCGTAGCGGTCGTGGCGGCGCAGCGGCTTCATCATGCGGTGGGGCTTCCAAGGGCGCGGGCGATGGCGGTGTCCACCGCGATCAGCTCGCGCGGCGCCGGCGCGGCATAACTGCCGATGCTCGGCTTCGGTTTGCCCAGGCGCGCCAGCAGTTCGGCCTGGCGCACCGCGCAGTCGAGGCCGTCGATCAGCGGCACCGGTACGCGGGCCTGCAGGCGCGTGGGCACCCCGGCCATCACCGCGCCGGTCAGCAGCACGGTCTCGGCGCTGTCGCGCTCAACGAGGTCCCTGGCCACCTCGACCAGCTCGTTGTCGAGTGCGTCGTGCGCACCGCGCTGGTAGGCCGCGGTGCTCTCGAGCGTGCGCCAGCCGGCGATGCGCGCCGCGAGGCCATACGCAGTCACCAGCTCCTCGTACAGCGGTCGCACGCGACGCCCGAAGGTCACCACGCCGATGCGCCCGCCCAGCATGCAGGCCGTCAGCAGGCCAGCCTCGGTCATGCCGACCACCGGGACGTTCAGCAGTTCGCGCGCGGCGCGCAGCCCGGTGTCGTAGGACACGGCGATCACCACGGCGTCGCAGGCGCCGGCGTGTTCGGCCACCAGGGCCACCGTCGAGTGCTCGCCGATCGCATGCTCGGCACGCGTGCCGATCACGCGCGCGCCGAAGCGCCCGGTGACGGCGACGACTTCGGTGCCGGGCGACGCGCTGGCGCGCGCCTGCGCGGCCACCTTTTCGGTGACGATCTCCGAGGTGTTGGCATTGACGACGAGCAGGCGCATGGCAGCCGCTCCGTTCAGGCAAACACCGACTCGAAGTCGATCTCGCCATCGGGCGCGCGCTCGAAGTTCAGCGAGGCCTCGACATGGCGCAGGTGCTCGACCATGTGCTCGGC
This sequence comes from Aquincola sp., assembly GCA_022841885.1. Taxonomy (GTDB): domain Bacteria; phylum Pseudomonadota; class Gammaproteobacteria; order Burkholderiales; family Burkholderiaceae_C; genus CADEEN01. The sequence continues at coordinate 90,138 of JALHQP010000002.1, forward strand.
GGCGCGCTTCTCGTCGCGCGCCTCGATCGCATCGACCAGGTCGCTGTGCTCGTGGTACGGGCAGGCCGGCATGTTGGGCGCGTCGTACAGGATGATGACCAGACAGGTCAGGGTCTCGAGGTCGCGCAGCGTCTTGGCGAGGTAGCGGTTGCCGGCGATGTCGGCGATCAGTTGGTGGAACTCGCCCGACAGGCGCACGATGGCGCGCTTGTCGTTGGCTGCGCGCGCGGCCGACTCGCGCGCGACATGCTCGCGCAGGCGGCGCACGTCGTCCTTGCCGGCGCGGCGCACGGCTTGGCGGATCAGGTCGGGCTCGATGACGCGCCGTGCCGCGAACACCTCGCGCGCCTCCTCCACCGTGGGGCTGCTGACGAAGGCGCCGCGGTTGGGCACCACGGTCACGATGCGGTCGTGAGCCAGGCGCTCGATCACCTGGCGGATCTGCGTGCGGCTGACGCCGAACACGCGCGCCAGCCGCTCCTCGCCCAGCTTGGTGCCGGGCGGCAGGCGGTGCTCGACCATCGCGCCCAGCATGCGCTGGTGGATGGTGTCGACGCTGGGCGCCGGGGCCTCGCGCACAGCCGGTGCTGGGCGAGCCACGCTGGTGCGTTTTCGGGCGGCGGAAGCTCCAGATTGGGGCATGTTGCATCCAAAACTAATTGTGTTTTGCATCCAAAGCGTGGCGGCAGTATAGCCATCGCGACATCGGTTGCAAGCTGTCCTCGCTGGAGCGTGTGACGGTCCGAACCTCTGTCGTACCGTGGTGCGCAGCGGCCTCCCATTGTGGGCTGGCCTGCTTGTTGCTCAAGGCTCCAGCGCAGCGCGGGACGCGAGTCCGGCTGCGAATGCGGGAAAACACCGATCAGATTGCATCCAAAGTGGTTGATGCTTTGTATGCAAACACGTAAGCTTTCTCTCGCACATTCATTGGCAATTCAGGCAAGGAGCTCCCGGTGAAGAACACGACTTGGCAACGCCGCACACTGATGGCCTGCGGCCTGCTGGCGACGGCCCTGGCCGCCGGCACCGCATCTGCGCAGGAGAAGCTGCGCATCGCCGGCAACTTCGCGCCCGACCACTCGTCGTCGGTCGCGATGCAGCAGTTCAAGAAGGAGGTCGAGTCGGCCTCCAAGGGCACGCTGCAGATCGAGGTGTTCGACAACATGCAACTCGGCGGCGCTCAGGAGAACGTGACGCAGACGCGTGCCGGCACGATCCACATGACCTGGGTCGGCATGGCCTTCCTGTCGCGCACCGTGCCCGAACTCGAGGCGGTCAGCCTGCCCTTCATGTTCCCGAACCGCGAGGTCGCGTACAAGGTGATGGACGGCGCGGTCGGCGACCTGATCGAGGCCAAGATGCACGACAAGGGCTTCACGTCGCTCGGCTTCATGGAGCTGGGCGCGCGCCAGGTCACCAACAGCGTGCGGCCGATCAAGACCATGGCCGACCTCAAGGGCATGAAGATCCGCATGCAGCCCAACGAGACTCACCTGGCCACCTTCCGTGCGCTGGGAGCCAACCCGCTGGCGATGGACATCAAGGAGGTCTACTCCGCGATGGAGCAGAAGGTGATCGACGGGCACGAGAACCCGTACGCCCTGATCCTCTCCAGCCGCTTCAACGAGGTGCAGAAGCACGTCTCGAACACCGCGCACTTCTTCGACTTCATCGCCGTCGTCGCCAACAAGAAGAAGTTCGACTCACTGTCGGCCGAGCACAAGAAGATCGTGCAGACCGCGATGAGCAGCGCGATCAAGGCCCAGCGCACGATGGCCACCAAGGCCGACGCGGAGTCTCTGGCTGAGCTGCAGAGGAAGGGCATGACCTACACCGAGATGCCCGCCAGCGAACGCGAGGCGATGCGCAAGGCCACCGCCGGCGTGGTCGACGACGTGAAGAAGCGCGTCGGCGGCACCCTGGTCGACCAGGTGCTCGCAGCGGTCAAGGCGGCCGGCGGCTGAGTCCCGGGCGACGGCGTCCATGCACGGCCACACCTTCACCGACTGGGCGCCGATGCGCGGCCCGGCGGCCCTGCGGCCGCTGGCCATGCTGCTGGCGGCTTTCGACGTCGCGGTGGCCTGGCTGCTGTGCGCAGCGATGGCCGTGATGGTGGCCGTGGTCGGCTCGCAGGTCGCGCTGCGCTACGGCTTCAACAGCTCGCTCGACTGGGCCGACGAGATCGCGCGTTTGAGCTTCGTCTGGTCGATCTTCCTGGCCATCGCGCTGGGCATCAAGACGGGCTCGCACATCGGCATCGAGGTGCTGGTGGCCCGGCTGCCGGCGCTGCTGCGCAGCGGCCTGGCGCGCCTGGTGGCGCTGACGTGCGCCGGCGCGCTGCTGCTCGTGGCATGGCAGTCGGCGCGCGTGGCTTACGACCAATGGGACGAGCTGATGGGCGCGGTCAACGCCAGCACCGGCTGGTTCCTCGTGCCACTGATCGTCGGTGGCGTGCATGGCGCGCTGCACCTGCTGTGGATCGTGCTCAACGGCCCCGCGCGCGGCGCGGCCGTGGCCGCCGAGTAGGCACGGGGACACCAACATGAGCCTGGTCATCCTGCTCGTCTTCTTCGGCGTCGCGCTGCTGGGCATGCCGCTGGCGTTTTCGCTCGGCCTGTCGGCTATTGCCGGGCTGCTGGTCAGCGACGTTGACCTGAACCTGCTGCCCTCGCGCATGATGAGCGCGGTCAACGCGTTTCCGTTGATGTCGATCCCGTTCTTCATCCTGGCCGGCGAGCTGATGCTCAAGGCCGGCATGATGGAGCGGCTGATCGACTTGGCCAACGCCGTGGTGGGGCGTGTGCGCGGCGGTCTGGCGCACGTGACCATCTTCGCCGGCCTGGGCCTGTCCACCGTGTCGGGCGCCGCGGTGGCCGACGCGAGCGCGCTGGGTGGCACGCTGCTGCCGTCGCTGAAGAAGCACTACGGCGCGGGCTTCTCGGCTGCCGTCTGCGCGGCCGCCGCCAACCTGGGGCCGATCATTCCGCCCTCGGGCGCGATGATCGTCTACGCCTTCATGGCCGGGCCGTCGGTGTCGGTGGGCGGGCTGTTCATGGCCGGCGTCGTGCCCGGCCTGATCCTCGTGACTGGCATGGTTCTGGTGACGGCCTGGATCGCCAAGAAGCGCGACTTCCCGCTCACCGGCGAGGCCTTCTCGTGGCGCCGCATCGGCCACGAGCTCTGGCGCTCGTGGATCATCTTCATGATGCCGGTCGTCGTGATCGGCGGCATCGTCGGTGGCGCCTTCACCGCCACCGAAGGCTCGGCAATCGCGGTCGTCTACGCGCTGGCGATCGGCTTCTTCGTCACGCGCAAGCTCGGCCTGCGCGACCTGCCCGAAGCGCTGGTGCGCACCGCGATCACCTCGGCGGTGGTCGGCGCGATGATCGCCTTCGCCTCGGTCGTCACCTACATGCTGACGATCGACCAGATGCCGACCAAGCTGCTGGTGCTGATCCAGTCGCTGATCGACAGCCCGATGGGCTACCTGCTGATCGTTGCCGTGGTGCTGTTCGTCGTCGGCATGTTCCTCGAGTCGAACGCGGCCTACATCATGCTGGTGCCGCTGCTGCACCCGATCGCGATCAAGTTCGGCATCGACCCCTTGCACTTCGGCTTCCTGTTCGTCTTCAACCTGGTGATCGGCATGCTGACGCCACCGGTGGGGGTGGTGCTGTTCATCATGTGCGGCATCAGCGGGCTCAAGCTCGGCGAGATGGCGCGCCATGTCGCGCCCTTCATCGCGCTGATGTACGCGCTGCTGTTCGTCTGCATGTTCGTGCCGCAGCTCGTGCTCGCGCTGCCGCGCGCGCTGGGCTACTGAGATGAACGACGCCGCCACGCGCTACGCCGCTCAGCGCCGCTTCGTCGGCACCATCACGCCGTCGGGCAACACCGTCGTCGAGCGCATCACGCTGGGCATCGCGCGCGAGCTGCCCGAGGTGTCGATGCACTTCTCGCGCACGCCGGTGTTCGGCAGCAGCGACCCCTCGCCGGAGCGCTACGCCAGCGAGGGCCTGCTCGCCGCCGCACGCCTGCTCGCGCACGCCGCGCCGGACATGCTGGTGTGGAACGGCAGCAAGGGCGCCGGCATCGGCTTCGAGCACGACCGCGCGCTGGTGGCGTCGATCACGGCCGAGACCGGCATCCGCGCCACGACGTCGATCCTCGGCCTGGCCGATCTGCTGGCCGCGCGCGGTATCCGGCGCCTGGGCATCGTCACGCCGTACTCGACCGCTTCGCAGAAGAAGACGCTCGACTGCCTGGCGGCCGAAGGCTACGACTGCGTGGCCGACGCCTGCGCCGGCCTGAGCGACAACCTGTCCTACGCCAGCGTGCCGCCCGAGCGCATCGCCGCGATGGCGCGCGAGGTGGCCGCGGCCAAGCCGCAGGCGATCGTCTGCCTGTGCACCAACTTTCCCGCCGCGGTGGTGGCAGCACCGCTCGAGGCCGAGCTCGGCCTGCCGGTCTACGACTCCACGGCGCTCGGCGTCTGGCACGCGCTGCGCCTGGCCGGTGTCGACACCGCGCCGGCGGCGCCGCTCTGGGGCTCGCTGTTCACGCAGGCCCTGTGATGGACCGCGGCGCGCTGGTCATCGCCGACGCCCACGTGCTGACGCTGGACGCCGCGCAGCGCGAGTGGCCGCGCGCCGACATCGTGATCGAGGGCTCGCGCATCGCCGCCATCGGCCCCGGCGCCGCGGCGGCGTGGCGCGGCCCGGTGGCACGTCGCATCGACGCCCACGGCCAGCTCGCGATGCCGGGCCTCATCAACGCGCACTTCCATTCGCCGGGCAACCTGATGAAAGGCTGCCTGGACGGCATGCCGCTCGAGCTGTTCATGCTCTACGAGGTGCCGCCGCTGGCGGCCGCCGGCGACACGGGCCGCCTGGCCTATGTGCGCACGCAGCTGGCCGCGGTGGAGATGCTGCGCCGCGGCATCACCTGCGTGCACGACGATGCCTACCATGTGCCGCTGGCCACACGAGAAGGCATCGACGCGATCATGCAGGCCTACGCCGACGTGGGCATCCGCGCTACGGTGGCGATCGACCAGCCGAACGTGCCCGAGGTCGACAAAGTCCCGTTCCTGGCCGAGCTGCTGACTGCCGAGCAGCGCGCGGCAATGGACGCCGCGCCGCGCCAGACCAGCGCCGAGCTGCTGGCGCTGTACGGGCACCTCATCGAACGCTGGCACGGCGCGGCCGGCGGCCGGCTGGCGGCCGCCGTGTCCTGCTCGGCGCCGCAGCGCGTCAGCGACGACTACTTCCGCGGCCTGTCGGCGCTGTCGCGCGAGCATGACCTGCCGTTCAACATCCACATCCTCGAGACGCGCCTGCAGCGCGTGCTCGGCGACACCAAGTACGGCAAGTCACTGGTGCGCCACGTGCACGACCTCGGCCTGCTCGATGAACGCATGATGGTCATCCACGCGATCTGGATCGACGCCGAGGACATCGAGCTGCTCGCGCGCGCCGGCTGCACGGTGGCCCACAACCCCGTGTGCAACCTGCGCCTGGGCAGCGGCGTGATGCCGTGGCGCGCGCTGCGTGAGGCCGGCGTGCCCTTGTGCCTGGGCACCGACGAGATGAACACCGACGACACGGTCAACCTGTGGGCGGTGGCCAAGACCGCGGCCCTGCTGGCCACGCTGGTCGACGCCGACGACCGCCAGTGGCCACGCGCCGCCGAGTTCCTCTACGCCGCGACGCGCGGCGGCGCACGTGCGGTGCGCCGCGCAGGCGATCTCGGTCAGCTCGCCGTCGGCGCCGCGGCCGACCTGATCCTGCTCGACCTCGACAGCCACGCCTTCACGCCGCTGAACGACCTGACGCGCCAGCTCGTCTATTGCGAGGACGGCAGCTCGGTGCGCAGCACCATCGTCCACGGCGAGATCGTGTTCGAGGACGGCCACGTCACCACGCTCGACGAGCGCGCGCTGCGTGCCGAGGCGCGCGCGCTGATGACCGGCTACCGCGAGCAACTCACCGACGCGAGCCGCCAGGCCGCGGCGCTCGAAGGCGCCTACCGCGCGATGCTCGAGCGCGCCGCCGCCACCCCCGTCACCGTGTCGCGGCGCCTCGACGGCGCCTACGACCTCGCCGCCCCGTCCACCAGCCACCGTCCCGCCAAGGAGTCGTCATGAAGACACGCATCGCTCTCGCCCTCAGCGCCCTGTGCCTGGCCTGCGCCCCCGCGCTCGCGCAGACCAAGATCAAGCTCAAGGTCATGGGCCAGCCGCTGGCCGGCGGCATGATCCAGAAGCACCGCGAGCAGCCGTTCTTCGAGACGCTCGCGGCCAAGACCGGACTGCCGATCGAGGTCGACTACAAGCCGCAGGACACCACCGGCATCAAGGACACCGAGGCGCTGCGCGTGCTCGACTCCGGCCTGTTCGACATCGTCGCGCTGCGCATGGCGCAGATCTCGCGCGACGAGCCGCTGACGATGGGCTTCGACCTGGTCGGCCTGAACCCCGACTACAAGACCGCGCGCGCCACCACCAAGGCCTACTTCGAGACGCTCGACAAGCGCCTGCAGTCGCGCTACCAGACCAAGTTCCTCGGCGTCTGGCCGGCCGGCCCGCAGGTGCTGTTCTGCAAGAAGCCGATCACCAAGCTGGCCGACGTCAAGGGCCTGAAGGTGCGCGTGTTCGACCAGAACTCGGCCAAGTTCTTCCAGCACCTGGGCGCCACGCCGATCCCGCTGGCCTTCGGCGAGGTGCACCAGAGCCTGTCGCTCGGCGTGGTGGACTGCGCCATCACCAGCGCGCTGTCGGCCAATTCGGCGAGCTGGCCCGAGGTGTCGACGCACATGCTGCCGCTGGGTTTCCAGTTCGCGATGAACGGCTACGGCATCAGCCTGGCGACGTGGAAGAAGTTCACGCCGGCGCAGCAGGCGACGCTGCAGACCGCCTTCACCAACCTCGACAACGACATCTGGAAGTACTCCGAGGAGTTGTCGGCCGAAGCGGTGAACTGCAACCTGGGCAAGGACCCGTGCACGCTGAAGAAGTTCAAGCTCGTCGAGGTGCCGGTGACGGCCGCCGACGTGACGATCGTGCGTGACGCGATGCGGGATGTCTCGCTGCCGACCTGGAGCGAAGCCTGCGAGAAGACCGCCAAGGGCTGCACAGACGAGTGGAAGAAGACGGTGGGTGCCGCCGTGGGCGTGAAGTGACCCTGCCATGAAGCAGAAGCTCGAACGCCTGCTGGCCAACCTGTTCGGTGTGGTCTTTCTCGGACTGTCGTTGCTGGTGACGGTGGAGACCGTGCTGCGCAAGGCGTTCAACTTCTCGCTGCAGGGCGCGGCCGAGCTCGGCGGCTACGCGCTGGCCGTCGGCTCGGCGATCGGCTTCGCGCTGGCCATCACCAGCCGCAGCCACATCCGCGTCGACGTCTTCCACGAGCGCTTCCCGCCGGCGCTGCAGGCCTTCATGAACTGGCTGTCGGCGGTGTCGCTCGGCGCGCTCGGCCTGTTTCTCGTCGGCGTGTGCTGGCGCGTCCTGACCAAGACGGTCGAATACGGCAGTGCCGCGCAGACACCCTGGGCCACGCCGCTGATCTACCCGCAGAGCGTCTGGTACGCGGCGCTGGTGGCCTTCGCGGTCTACGCGGTGGTGCATGCGCTGCATGCGTGCCGCCTCTACTTCACCGGCCAGCGCGAGGCGCTGCTGGTCGAGTTCCATCCGAAGAGCGCGAAGGAAGAACTCAAGGAAGAGCTCGAAGACCTGGCGCAGCGCTCGGGCGGCGAACTGAAGGGGCAGGCATGAGCACGATGGCCTTCAGCCTCACCTTCCTGCTCATGATCGGCTTGATGCTGCTCGGCCTGCCGATCGCGGTGTCGATGGTGCTGGTCGGCGCCGGCGCCGGCGTGCTCGTCTTCGGCGTGCCGTTCCTGTCGTCCACCGGGTCGATGCTCTGGGGCGTGCTCAACGACAACCTGCTGACCGCCGCGCCGCTGTTCATCCTGCTCGGCGAGCTGCTGCTGCGCAGCGGCATGGCCGACCGCATGTACGGCGCGATGGCGGCCTGGCTGTCGCGCCTGCCCGGCGGCCTGCTGCACACCAACATCGCCTGCTGCGCGCTGTTCGCCGCGACCTCCGGTTCGTCGGTCGCCACCGCGGCGACGGTCGGCACCGTGGCGCTGCCGTCGCTGCAGCAACGCAAGTACCCGATGCCGCAGGCGCTGGGCACGCTGGCCGCCGGTGGCACGCTGGGCATCCTGATCCCGCCATCGATCAACATGATCGTCTACGGCTCGCTGACCGAGAACTCGATCGGCAAGCTGTTCATCGCCGGCGTGATTCCCGGCCTGCTGCTGACCGGCCTGTTCATGCTGTTCGTGCTCGTCAACAGTCTGATGAAGGGCGACGTGCCGCGCGAGCAGTTGCCGCCGATGCGCGAGCGCGTGCGCCAGCTCGTGCACCTGGTGCCGCCGATCGTCATCTTCGGCATCGTCATGGGCAGCCTGTACACGGGGGTGGCCACCGCCACCGAGTCGGCGGCGCTGGGCGTCGTCGTCGCGCTGTTCTTCACCTGGACGTCCAAGCGCCTGAGCTGGGCCATGCTCGAGACCTGCTTCCTGCAGACCGCGCGAACCACCGGGATGATCATGCTGATCCTGGCCGCGGCCTTCGTGCTGAATCTGCTGATCAGCCTGTCCGGCGTGGCCGAGACGATGACCAAGGCGGTCACGTCGCTCGGCCTGTCGGCCACTGCGATGCTGCTGGTGCTGGTCCTGTTCTATCTTGTGCTCGGCATGTTCATGGACGTGATGTCGATGCTGGTGGCCACCGTGCCGATCACCTACCCGATCGTCACCGCCTTGGGCGTCGATCCGATCTGGTTCGGCATCTTCATCATCCTGATGTGCGAGCTGGCGCTGATCACGCCGCCCGTGGGCATGAACCTGTTCGTGGTGCAGGGCGTGCGGCCCGACAAGGGCGGCATCGGCGAGGTGATCCGCGGCTCGCTACCCTATGTCGCGATCATGATGGCCTTCACGCTGCTGCTGATGGTCTTCCCGGCCATCGTCACCTGGCTGCCGGGCAAGATGTGATCGCGACGTGAAGCGCTGCCTGGTCATCAACCCGAACACGACCGCGACCGTCACCCAGATGGTGCTGGCGGCCTGCCACGCCGCGCAGCCCGGCGTGCAATGGGACGGCGCGACGGCGCGCTTCGGCGCGGCCTACATCGCCAACGAAATCGGCTACGCCAAGGCTGGCCATGCCGCGCTGGACGCGCACGAGGCCTTCTACGACGGCCACGACGTGGTGCTGCTGGCCTGTTTCGGCGACCCCGGGCTGCTCGCGCTGCGCGAGCTGTCGCGCGTACCGGTGGTGGGCCTGGCGCAATCGAGCTTCGAGGCGGCGGCGCGACGGGGCCGCTTCGCGGTGGTCACCGGCGGCCACGCGTGGGCGCCGATGCTCGCTCGCTTCGCGCGCGCGCAGGCGCTCGACGAGCGGCTCACCGGCATCCACACGATCGACTGGACCGGCGCGCAGATCGCCGCCGAGCCCGACCGCGCACGCGACGCGCTGGTGGCCGCCGCGCAACATGGCGTCGAGGAAGGCGCGCAGTGCATCCTGCTCGGCGGCGCGGCGCTGGCGGGGCTCGCCCCGTCGCTGCAGCCGCGGCTGGCGGTGCCGGTGCTCGACAACGTGCTGCTGGCCGCGCAGGCGGTGGCCGACACGCTGCGGGTCGAGGCCACGCCGTGACGGTGCTCGGGCCGCCCGACGCGACGCTGCTGCGCCAGGCGATCGCGCTGTCCGCGCAGGCGCGCGACGCCGGCGACCAACCTTATGGCGCGCTGCTGGCCGATGCCGACGGGCGCGTGCTGCTCGAGGCCCGAAACACGCAGGTGACGGGGCGCGACCTCAGCGCGCACGCCGAGCTCAACCTGGTGCGCGCCGCCTCGCCGCGCTTCGATCGCGACGCCTTGTCGGCCTGCACCGTGTACGCCAGCGGTGAGCCCTGCGCGATGTGTGCCGGCGCGCTGTACTGGAGCGGTGTCGGCCGCGTGGTCTACGGCCTGTCGATCGAGACCATGACCGAGCTCGGTGGTGCCGACGCCGACGAGCTGATGCTGCATTGCGCCGACGTGCTCGCCTACGGCCTGCGTCCGGTGGAGGTGGTCGGCCCCGCGCTGGAGGAAGAGGCACGGCGCGTGTTCGAGGAGACGGCACGATGACCCCGCTCGACCTGGTCGTGCGTCACGCCCGTGTGGCCACTGCGGCCGACGTGTTCGACGCCGACATCGGCATCGCGGGCGGGCGCATCGTCGCGCTGGCGCAGGGCCTGCCGGTGGCGCCACGCGAGATCGACGCCGCGGGCCGCGTGGTCACGCCCGGCGGCGTCGATGCCCATTGCCACCTCGACCAGCCGATGCCGCCGCCGGCGCGCATGGCCGACGACTTCGCAAGCGGCACGCGCGCCGCGGCCTGCGGCGGCACCACCACCGTGATTCCGTTCGCGGCGCAGGAAAAGGGGGCTTCGCTGCGCGCCGCGGTCGACGACTACCACCGCCGCGCCGAAGGCCGCGCGCATGTGGACTACGCCTTCCACCTGATCGTCAGCGACCCCACGCCGCCGGTGCTGAGCCAGGAGCTGCCGGCGTTGATCGCCGAGGGCTACACCTCGTTCAAGGTCTACATGACCTACGACGACCTGAAGCTCGACGACGGCCAGATCCTCGACGTGCTCGCGGTCGCGCGGCAGCACGGCGCGATGGCGATGATCCATGCCGAGAACGCCGACTGCATCGAGTGGCTCACCAAGCGCCTGGAGGCGGCCGGCCGCACCGCGCCGCGCTTCCACGCCCACGCGCGGCCGATGCTGGTGGAGCGCGAGGCCACGCACCGCGCGATCGCGCTGGCCGAGCTGGTGGACGTGCCGATCCTGATCGTGCACGTGTCGGGGCGCGAGGCGGTGGAGCAGATCCGCTGGGCGCGTGCGCAGGGCCTGTCGGTGTTCGCCGAGACCTGCCCGCAGTACCTGTTCCTCACCGCGGCCGACCTGGGCATCGACGACAGCTACCTCGGCGCCAAGTGCGTCTGCAGCCCGCCGCCGCGCGACGCGAGCAACCAGCAGGTGATCTGGCACGCGCTGGCCGACGGGCTGTTCACGGTCTTCTCCTCCGACCACGCACCGTTCAAGTACGACGCGCCCGAGGGCAAGAAGCCCGGTGGGCAGGAGGTGGCGTTCCGCCACATCCCGAACGGCATCCCCGGGCTCGAGACGCGCATGCCCTTGCTGTACTCCGAAGGCGTCCTGAAGGGCCGCCTCACGCTCGAGAAGTTCGTCGAACTCACCGCCACCAACCCGGCCAAGGCCTACGGCCTGCACCCGCGCAAGGGCACGATCGCCATCGGCAGCGATGCCGACCTCGTGGTCTGGGGCGAGGGCGAGCGCGTGCTGCGCAACGAGCACCTGCACCACGCCGTCGACTACACGCCCTACGAAGGCATGAAGCTGCAGGCCTGGCCCGCACTGACGCTGGCCGCGGGCGAGGTGGTGTGGGACGGCACCCAGTTCCACCCGCGTGCCGGCCGCGGCCGCTTCCTGCGCTGCGGCCCGCCCACCCTGAGGCCGAGGACGAGCCCATGACCCGCCTGCTGCTGATCAACCCCAACATCTCCGACAGCGTGTCGGAGCTGATCCGAGCCGAAGCCGAGCGCAGCGCCTCGCACGGCACGACGGTCGAGGTGCTGACGGCACCCTTCGGCGTGGCCTACATCGAGACGCGCTTCGAGGCCCTGATCGGTGCCTACGCGGCCGCACAACTGGCGGCCGAGCATCACGCGAACTTCGACGCCGTGATCGTGGCCGCGTTCGGCGACCCGGGCCTGGGGGGCCTGCGCGAGGCGCTGCCGTGCCCGGTGACCGGCCTGACCGAAGCGGCACTCGCGAGTGCCTGCCTGCTCGGCGGGCGCTTCTCGATCGTCGCGATCTCGCAGCGCATCAAGGCCTGGTACCGCGAGACCGTCGCGCACTACGGTCTCGAGGGCCGGCTGGCCAGCATCCGTGCGCTCGACGAGCCGCTGGCCGACATCGGCAACGTGCAGGGCAACCAGGGCGAGCGCCTGCAGGCGCTCGCCGAGCGCTGCGTGGCCGAGGACGGGGCTGACGTGATCGTGCTCGCCGGGGCGCCACTGGCCGGGCTCGCGCGCTCGATCGCCGGCCGGCTGCCGGTGCCCGCCGTGGACGGCGTGTCCAGCGCCGTGCGCCATGCCGAGTCGATGGCGGTGCTGCGGCCGGTGCGGCCTGCCAAGGGCAGCTTCGCGCCGCCGCCGGTCAAGCCGAACCGCGGCCTGCCCGAGCCGATCGTGCGCCTGCTGGCGGGGCTGGACCCAGGTTAACGGTCACAGGGCGCGCACCTTCACGCTCTTGCCCTTGACCCGGCCCGCGTTGAGCCCGCGCAGCGCCTGGTCGGCCACGCTGCGCTCCACCGCCACGTAGGTCGAGAAGTCGTTGACGTTGATCTTGCCGACCTGCTCGAACGCGAGCCCCAGGTCCTTGGTCAGCGCGCCCAGCACGTCGCCGGGGCGGATCTTCTCCTTGCGGCCGCCCAGGATCTGCAGCGTCACCATCGGCGGGCGCAGCGGCTCGGCGCGGGCCGGCGTCAGTTCGGCGAGCTTGTGCCACACGCTGTCGCCGCCCTGCATCTCGTCGATGCGGCCCACGCGGCCCATCTCGTCGAGGCTGGCCAGGCTGAAGGCCCAGCCCGCTTCGTCGGCGCGCCCGGTGCGGCCCACGCGGTGCGTGTGCACCTGCGCGTCGGGCGTGATGTCGACGTTGATCACCGCCTCGAGGTTGGCGATGTCCAGCCCGCGCGCGGCCACGTCGGTGGCCACCAGCACGCTGCAGCTGCGGTTGGCGAACTGCACCAGCACCTGGTCGCGGTCGCGCTGCTCCAGGTCGCCGTGCAGCTCGAGCGCGGCGAAGCCCTGGGTCTGCAGCACGGCCACCAGGTCGCGGCACTGCTGCTTGGTGTTGCAGAAGGCCAGCGTGCTCGCCGGCCGGTAGTGGTTGAGCAGCAGGCCCACGGCGTGCAGGCGCTCGCTTTCGGTCACCTCGTAGAAGCGCTGGCGGATCTTGCTCGCGGCGTGGCGCTCGGCCAGCGTCACGCTCTGCGGCTCGCGCATGAACTTGGCGGCCAGCTGGGCCACGCCCTCGGGGTAGGTGGCCGAGAAGAGCAGGGTCTGGCGCTCCTTGGGGCACAACGCGATCACGCGCGCGATCTCCTCGGCGAAGCCCATGTCGAGCATGCGGTCGGCCTCGTCGAGCACCAGGGTGGCGAGCGCGTCGAGCGCGAACGACTCGCGGCCCAGGTGGTCGAGCACACGGCCCGGCGTGCCCACCACCGCGTGCGCGCCATGCGCCAGGCTCGCCATCTGCATGCGCAGCGGAACGCCGCCGGTGAGCGTGACGATCTTGATGTTGTCTTCGGCGCGCGCCAGGCGGCGGAGCTCCTGCGCGACCTGCTCGGCCAGCTCGCGCGTCGGGCACAGCACCAGGCCCTGCACCGCGAAGCGGCGCGGGTTCAGGTTGGCCAGCAGCGGCAGCGCAAAGGCCGCCGTCTTGCCGCTGCCCGTCTTGGCCTGCGCGATCAGGTCCTTGCCGGCCAGCGCCAGCGGCAGCGTGGCCGCCTGCACCGGCGTCATGCGCTCGTAGCCGAGCTGCTGCAGGTTGGCCAGCACATGGGGCGGCAGGGGCAGGGTGCTGAAGTCGGTGTCGGCCATGCCCGATTGTGATGGCCGTGAGGGGCCGTGCGGCCCGCCGCCTCAGGCGTGGGTGACCCAGGCTTCGTGCGTGGGCGCGGGCAGGCTGTCCAGGTGGGGCAGGGTGTTGAAGCTGATCAGCGTGTGGCGCTTCGGGCTGACCTTGAACTCGGTGAGCGCGCTGTTGCGCAGGTACAGGTTGAGCTCGATCACCGCGTCGGCCGCGAGGCCGAGCACATGGCCCACCGCGTGCGAGATCGGCCCGCCGCTGGAAACGATCAGCACGTCGCCGCCGGCGTGCTGCGCGCGCACCTGGTCGAGTGCGGCGACGATGCCGGCCACCCAGTCGGCATGCGCGGGCAGGCCGGCAGGCTGCACCTGACCCGCCATCCACGCCGCCAGGCCCTGGCGCAGCAAGCGGAAGTGCTGGCGCACCGCCTCGGGCGTGTCGGGTGGGGGCAGGGCGCCCGGGTGCGCCGCGCGCACGAGGGCCTCGCTGTCGTACTCGTTCAGGCCCGGCCAGGCCTGCGCCTCGTGGCGCGCCCCGAGCCCGGCCTCGATGGCGGCCAGCGACTGCGCGTGCCGGCGCAGCGTGCCGGTGAGCACCGCGTCGAAGGCGATGCCGCGCGACTGGAACCACGCACCCAGGCGCTCGCACTGGCGCGTGCCGAGCTCGCTCAGCTGGTCGTAGTCGGCGGCGCCGAACGAGGCCTGGCCGTGGCGCACGAGGTAGAGCGTTCCCATGGCCCGATTCTCGCGTCGCTTGCACAATGCGGCTGTCGCGCAGGAGACCTCGCACCATGACCGGAACCCAACGCATCCTCATCGCCCAGGGCGGTGGCCCCACCGCGGTGATCAACCAGTCGCTCGTCGGCGCGGTGCTCGCCGCGCGCGGCCTGCCGCAGGTGGAGCGCATCGTCGGCGCACGCCACGGCGTGCGCGGCATCGTCAACGAGGACTTCGTCGACCTGATGCAGGAAACCACCGCGCACCTCGAGCGCGTGGCCGCCACGCCGGCCTCGGCGCTGGGTTCGACGCGCGACAAGCCGGACCTGAAGTACTGCCAGAACATCCTGGAGGTGCTGAAGGCGCACCAGATCGGCCACTTCTTCTACATCGGCGGCAACGACTCGTCGGACACGGTGCGCATCGTCGTCGAGGAGGCCAAGAAGGCGGGCCATGCGCTGGCGGCAGTGCACATCCCGAAGACGATCGACAACGACTTGATGGGCAACGACCACACGCCGGGCTTCCCGTCGGCGGCGCGCTTCGTGATGCAGGCCTTTGCCGGCGCCAACCTCGACAACGCGGCGCTGCCGGGCGTGTACGTGGCCGTGGTGATGGGGCGTCACGCCGGCTTCCTGACTGCGGCCGCCGCACTGGCGCGCACCCAGCCCGACGACGGGCCGCACCTGGTGTACCTGCCCGAGCGTGTGTTCGAGATCGACCGGTTCCTCGCCGACGTGAAGTCGGTGCACGCCAAGCATGGCCGCTGCGTGGTGGCGGTGAGCGAAGGCATCCACGACGCGTCGGGCGACCCGATCGCGTCCAAGCTGGCGACGAACGTGGAGCGCGACGCACATGGCAACGTGCAGCTCTCGGGCACTGGCGCCCTGGCCGACCTGCTGTGCGACGAGATCAAGGCCAAGCTCGGCATCAAGCGCGTGCGCGGCGACACCTTCGGCTACCTGCAGC
Source organism: Aquincola sp. (assembly GCA_022841885.1). Classification (GTDB taxonomy): domain Bacteria; phylum Pseudomonadota; class Gammaproteobacteria; order Burkholderiales; family Burkholderiaceae_C; genus CADEEN01. Next base: position 105,556 of record JALHQP010000002.1, read on the forward strand.
GCAGCTTTCTCGGCTGCGTCAGCGACGTCGACGCACGCGAGGCGCGCGAGGTGGGCGAGCGCGCGGTGCAGTTCGCGCTGCGGCAGGGACAGGTGGGCTCGGTGGCGATCCGGCGCGTCGGCGACTACGCGGTCAACTACGTGCTGCAACCGCTCGAGGCCGTGGCCGCCAGGACGCGCGTGATGGACGACGCCTTCATCAACGCGGCAGGCAACGACGTGACGCCGGCCTTCCGCGACTACCTGCGGCCGCTGCTCGGGTCCGACCTGCCGCAGGCGCACCGGCTGCGCGGCGCGGCGGTCGAGAAGGTGTTGAAGCGCTAGCGGGGGCTACCAGCGGGTGGGGTCGAAGCCGACGGTGATGCGGCCGTCGTCCCACTCGATCACCGGGCGCTTGACGAGGGTCGGGTGCACGCGCATGAGAGCGCGCGCCGAAGCCGGATCGGCCACTGCGGCGCGCGTCTCCTCGTCGAGCTTGCGCCAGGTGGTGCCCTTTCGGTTGAGCACCTGCTCCCAGCCGGCTGCCGCGATCCACTGGTCGAGGTTCGTTGGTGGCAGGCCGTTCTTCTTGAAGTCGTGGAAGCTGTACTCGACGCCGCGCTCGGAGAGCCAGGCGCGCGCCTTCTTGACGCTGTCGCAGTTGGGGATGCCGTAGAGGATCATGGGGTGGATTGTGGTCCGCTCGTCGGGCGTGTTTGTCACAGTCCGTGCGTGCTTGCGTCGTGCGTGGCACGGCCGGTGCGCGCCCCCGACCCACCCTGCGCCCCGCCCGCGACGGCGGCTCCTGCGAGGGCCTCACGGCCCTCGTCCCCCTGTGCTTCGCTGCTCGCGGGGCGGCTGCGGTCGCTCCGGCTCCGCGCCCTGAACGGGCGCGGCCCATAGATCGTCCTCGCCGGTCCCGGCTGCGCCGGGACTACCCCCGCTGCGCTGCGATGCTCGGGGTCGCCGCCCACGCGGGCGGGTCGCAGGGTGGGTCGGGGGCGGGAGCGATACTTTCGTGGCCGCAAGGGGCTGAAAGTCAGGAGGACAACGAGTGTGAATCGATGGGGCATCCCTGCGAGCCTTGAGTCAATGGTCATCTCGCGCGACGCGAGGTGCGTCTACTGCGGCGTTGACTTCAGCGTGCCGGCTCAGACGCGTGGCAGCAGGCCATCGTGGGAGCACATCGTGAACGACGCAGGTCTTGTCACGGCGCAGAACATTGCGCGGTGCTGCATCTCATGCAACGCCAGCAAGGGCGTGAAGGACCTGCGGGTCTGGCTCTTGTCTCCGTACTGTCAGCGCAAGGGAATCACTGAGGAGACAGGCGCGAAGACTGTTCGCGAGCACCTCGCGCGATAGACGACCACCTCGCGGCAGGCGGTGCCCGGCGGGGGCGACCTGTGGAGCGGCGAGGAGCGCAGGGCTTGGGGTCGGCGCGCGTACTCGCGCGCTTCGTGAACTGACTCGCCGAACGTGTTTGAGCGTAGAGAGCGCAGCGAACGAAGCGAGTTGTTCGGCGCGACCCCAAGCCCGAGCACCGCAGCGGAGTTGGCCCAAAGGGCCAACCGCTCCAGGGGGAGCCCCCGCCGGGTGCCGCCTGCCGCGAAGCGCAGTCCTCTAAGAAGCGTCCCGGTGATACGCAGTCACCCGCTCCACCTCGTTCTTCGACCCCAGGATCACGCTCACCCGCTGGTGCAGCTTGGAAGGCATCAGCTCCAGGATGCGTTGCTGTCCATTCGTCGCCGCACCGCCGGCCTGCTCGACGATGAAGGCCATCGGGTTGGCCTCGTACATCAGGCGCAGCTTGCCCGGCTTGTCGGGCTCGCGCGCATCCCAGGGGTACATGAAGATGCCGCCGCGGGTGAGGATGCGGTGCACGTCGGACACCATGCTCGCGATCCAGCGCATGTTGAAGTCCTTGCCGCGCGGGCCGGTGGTGCCGGCCAGGCATTCGTCGATGTAGCGCTTCACCGGCGGGGCCCAGTGGCGCATGTTCGACATGTTGATCGCGAACTCCTTGGTGTCCTCGGGGATGCGGATGTTCTCGCTGGTCAGCACCCAGGAGCCCATCTCGCGGTCGAGCGTGAACATCGCGACACCGTTGCCCACCGTCAGCACCAGCGTGGTCTGCGGGCCGTAGAGGCAGTAGCCGGCCGCCGCCTGGAACTTGCCCGGCTGCAGGAAATCGTCCTCGCTCACGCCGTGCTGGTGGCCCACCTTGCGCAGCACCGAGAAGATGGTGCCGATGCTGACGTTGACGTCGATGTTCGAGCTGCCGTCGAGCGGGTCGAACAGCAGCAGGTACTCGCCCTGGGGCCAGCGGTTGGGCACGGCGTGGATGCTGTCCATCTCCTCGCTGGCCATCGCGGCCAGGTGGCCGCCCCATTCGTTGGCCTCGATCAGCACCTCGTTGCTGATGACGTCCAGGCGCTTCTGGATCTCGCCCTGCACGTTCTCGGTGTCGGCGCTGCCGAGCACGTCGCCGAGCGCGCCCTTGTTGACCGAGATCGCGATCGCCTTGCAGGCGCGCGCGACGACCTCGATCAACAGGCGCAACTGGCCCGGGATGCGCCCGTGTTCGCGCTGCTGTTCGACCAGGTACTGGGTGAGGCTGATGCGTTTGACGACAGGCAAGAAGGGCTCCTGAAGGAAAGGGTTCAGCCGAGCGGCTTGTCCAGCGCCAGCGCGCGCTCGACGATCTCGCGCACGCCCGCCGACAGGTCCGGCTTGGCGGCGACGCGCGCGATGGCTTCGCGCGCGGCGCTGCGGTAGGGCTCGGCCAGGTGGGTCCAGCGGTCCATCGTGCGCGCCATGCGGGCGGCGATCTGGGCGTTGAAGCCGTCGACCTCGCGCACCGCGTCGGCCCAGAACACGTAGCCACCGGCGTCGGTGCGGTGGAACGCGGCCGGGTTGTGGTTGCAGAACGCCAGCACCAGGCTGCGCGCGCGGTTCGGGTTCCTGAGCGAGAAGTCCGGGTGCTGCAGCAACTGCTTGACGCGCGAGAACACGCGGCCGTCGGCGCGCTCGGGCGCCATGGCCTGCAGCGCGAACCACTTGTCGATGACCAGGGCCTCGTGCTTGAAGCGGGCGTGGAAGTGCGCCAGCGCGCGCTCGGCCAACTCGGCATGCGAATCGACCAGGGCGGCCAGCGCGCCGATGCGCTCGGTCATGTTGCCGGCGTCCTTGACGCGCTGGTAGGCGCGGCCGGGCCAGGCGGTGTCGCCGCTCTTGCCGGCGTCCAGGCACAGCATCGCCAGCGCCAGGTTGGCCAGCGCGCGCTTGCCGGCCGACACCGGCTCGGGCACGTAGGCGCCGCTGACCTGGTGCGCGTCGAAGGCCCACACCCAGTCCTCGTGCAGCGCGTGCGCGAGCTGGGACAGCATCACCTCGCGCACGCCGTGCACACGCTGCGGGTGCACGCTGTCGAGCTGCTCGGCGAGCAGGTTCTCGTCGGGCAGGCTCAGCACCAGGGTCTTGAAGGCGGCGTCGAGCTGCGGGTCGCGCAGCACGGCGCGCATCGCGCCGAGGAAGGCGTCGTCGAGCTGCGGGTCGCGCTCGCCGCGGATCGCGCCGAGCAGGCGGTTGCTCGCCAGGCGCTGGGCAGCTTCCCAGCGGTTGAACGGGTCCTCGTCGTGGCGCAGCAGCACCAGCAGGTCCTCGTCGGACAGCGGCTCGCTCAGGATCACCGGCGCGGAGAAGCCGCGCAGCAGCGAGGGCACCGGCTCGGCGTCGACGTTGACGAAGGTGTAGAAGTTCTTGGCCTCGTCGAGCACCAGCACACGCTCGGTGACTTCGCGGCCCGGCATCGGTATCGGCTCGTCCTCGAGCTGCAACGGCAGCGCGCGGCCGTCGCGCGACACCAGGCCCAGCGCCATCGGGATCACGTACGGCAGCTTGTCGGGCTGCCCGGGCGTGGGCAGGCCATGCTGCTCGAAGCCGAGCGTGTAGCTGCGCGAGTGCGCGTCGTAGCGGCCGCGCGCGGTGAGCCGCGGCGTGCCGGCCTGCGAGTACCAGCGCTTGAACGGGTCGAGCTTGGCCGCCAGCGCGCTGCCCGGGTTGGCGTCGGCGATCGCCTGCGCGAAGTGGTCGCAGGTGACGGCCTGGCCGTCGTGGCGCTGGAAGTACAGGTCCATGCCGCGCCGAAAGCCCTCGCGGCCGACCAGGGTCTGCATCATGCGCACGACCTCGGCCCCCTTCTCGTAGACGGTGGGGGTGTAGAAGTTGTCGATCTCGACATAGGCGTCGGGCCGCACCGGGTGGGCCATCGACCCGGCGTCCTCGGGGAACTGCTGGGCCCGCAGGCTCTTCACGTCGTCGATGCGCTTGACCGCGCGCGCGCTCGCACTGCCGGCCATGTCCATCGAGAACTCCTGGTCGCGGAAGACCGTCAGGCCCTCCTTGAGCGAGAGCTGGAACCAGTCGCGGCAGGTGATGCGGTTGCCGGTCCAGTTGTGGAAGTATTCGTGGCCGACCACGCTCTCGATGGCCGCGTAGTCGGCGTCGGTGGCGGTGGCGGGGCTGGCCAGCACGTACTTGGTGTTGAAGATGTTCAGCCCCTTGTTCTCCATCGCGCCCATGTTGTAGTCGCCGACCGCGACGATCATGAAGCGCTCCAGGTCCAGCGGCAGGCCGAAGCGCTGCTCGTCCCAGACGATCGAGGCGATCAGCGAGTTCATCGCGTGCTCGGTCTTGTCGAGGTCGTCGCGCGCGGTGTAGATCTCGAGCAGGTGCTCCTTGCCCGAGCGGGTGCGGATCTGCTGGCGCCGCGCGGACAGCTTGCCGGCCACCAGCGCGAACAGGTAGCTCGGCTTCGGGAACGGGTCGTGCCAGGTGGCGTAGTGGCGCCCGTTGTCGAGATCGCCCTGGGCCACCAGGTTGCCGTTGGCCAGCAGCACCGGGTACTTCGCCTTGTCGGCGCGCAGCGTGACGCTGAACACCGCCATCACGTCGGGCCGGTCGAGGAAGTAGGTGATGCGGCGAAAGCCCTCGGCCTCGCATTGCGTGAACAGCCCCGAGCCCGAGGCGTACAGGCCGGACAGCTGGGTGTTCCGGTCGGGCGCGCAGGTGTTGCGCAGCTCGAGCGTGAAGGTATCGGCCTCGGGCGGGTTGTCGATGATCAGTTCGCCGTCCTCGCCGTGGCGGAAGGACACGCTCTGGCCGTCGGCCATGCAGCGCAGCAGCGTGATCTCCTCGCCGTGCAGCACCAGCGGCGCGCGAGGCTGCGCGGCATTGCGCTCGATCGCGAGCTTGCTGGCGACGAGGGTCTTGGCGCCGTCGAGGTCGAACGTGAGCTCGGCCTTGCGGATCCAGTACGCGGGTTCGGCGTAGTCCTTGCGCCGGATCAGCGGGGCGGGGCCTTCACGAAGATGCAGGAGCTGCGGCACTGGAGGTCTCCATCAGGGAAGTGAACCAGGCGGCGTCGGCCAGCCCGTGGTAGTGGTCGATCGCGGCCAGCACATGCGGGCCTGAAAGTTCCTCCGCGCGGTGCGTGCTGCACACCGCCACGGCGCGCATGCCGGCGCGCCGCGCGGCCTCGATGCCCAGCGGCGCGTCCTCGAACACGACGCAGTGCGCCGGCGCCACACCGATGCGGCGCGCCACTTCGAGAAAGATTGCCGGCTCGGGCTTGCCGGGCAGGCCCTCGTCGCCGCCGACCGTCGCGTGCGGCACCTCGGCCAGCGCCAGGTGCCGCATCGCGAAGGCGATGTTGTCAGCGTCGCCGGCGGTGCCCACGCCGGTGCGCAGGCCGCGGCCGCGCACATGGGCGTGGAAGTCGCGAAAGCCGGCGACTTCGCGGAACTCGGCACCGAACAGCTCGCGGTACAGGCGCTCCTTGTGCTGCACCAGGGCCCAGGCCTCGTCGCGCGGCACCGCGCGGCCGAACAGCTCGTCCATGCACTCGGCGCCGGTGCGGCCGGTGGTGCGGCGCATCAGTTCGTCAATGTCCATCGACAGGTCGTGGTGGCGGGCGAACTCGATCCACGAGCGCCGATGGTGACCCATCGAGTCGATCATCGTGCCGTCCATGTCGAAGATCAGGGCGTGGACTGGGCCCACCCCCGAAGCGGCTGCGCCGCTCCCCCTCAAGGGGGCAACGCCAGCAGCCCGGCAAAGCCGGTTCTGCGGCGTTTGCTCGGAAGCTTCCACTCAGACTCCCTGCTTCAGGCTCTCGTGGATGAAGGCATCCAGATCGCCGTCGAGCACCTTCTGCGTGTTGGAGATTTCCACGCCGGTGCGCAGGTCCTTGATGCGGCTCTGGTCGAGCACGTAGCTGCGGATCTGGTGGCCCCAGCCGACGTCGGTCTTCGAGTCCTCGAGCTTCTGCTGGGCCTCGCGCTGCTTGCGCATCTCGTGTTCGTACAGGCGGCTCTTGAGCATCTGCCAGGCTTCGTCGCGGTTGCGGTGCTGGCTGCGGTCGTTCTGGCACTGCACGACGATGCCGGTCGGGAGGTGCGTCAGCCGCACCGCCGAGTCGGTCTTGTTGATGTGCTGGCCGCCGGCGCCGGACGCGCGGAAGGTGTCGGTGCGCACGTCGGCCGGGTTGATCTCGATCTCGATCGAGTCGTCCACTTCCGGGTAGACGAACAGCGACGCGAAACTCGTGTGGCGCCCGCCCGAGCTGTCGAACGGGCTCTTGCGAACCAGGCGGTGCACGCCGGTCTCGGTGCGCAGCTGACCGAAGGCGTAGTCGCCCTCGACCTTGATCGTGGCCGAGCGGATGCCCGCCACGTCGCCCTCGGTCTCTTCCAGCACCTCGGCCTTGAAACCCTTGCGCTCGCAGTACTTGAGGTACTGGCGCAGCAGCATGCTGGCCCAGTCGCAGGCCTCGGTGCCGCCGGCGCCGGCCTGGATGTCGATGAAACAGTTGAGCGGGTCCGCCGGGTGGTTGAACATGCGGCGGAACTCGAGCTCTTCCACCGTGCCGGCCAGCGTGGCGGCCTCGGCCTCGATGGCCGCGAGCGCGTCGAAGTCCTGGTCGGCCTTCGACATGTCGTACAGCTCGGCGTTGTCGGCCAGGTTGCTGGCCAGGTGGTCGATCGTGGCGACCACGGTCTCGAGCGACTTCTTCTCGCGCCCCAGTTCCTGGGCCCGCTTCGGTTCGTTCCAGACGTTCGGGTTCTCGAGGGCGGCGTTGACCTCGTTCAGGCGCAGCGACTTGCGTTCGTAGTCAAAGATACCCCCGGAGCGCTTCGGTGCGCGCAGCGAGGTCCGCCAGCGTGGCGCCGATCTGGTTGATGCGTTCGATGTCCATGTCGCAAGCCTTGCCTTTCTCGATGGCGCGGATTGTCTCATCGCCCCGTGGATCAGGGTTTGTCCGCAGGGGGTTTGCCAGCGAGGTCGGCGCTTTGTCAGAAACCCGTAAGTGCCTGCAAACGACATTACGGCACCGCAAACGCCCTCATGGCGTGCGGCGACGTGCGACCGTGCTGCTCTTCCTGAACCTTGTCCAACTGCTGCTCTACATCCCGCTGCTGGCCTTGCTCGGGCAGGGCCTGCTGTTCGTGCTGGCGGGCGCCAAGCGGCACGACAACTTCTTCTACCAGCTGCTGCAATTGATCGCCAAGCCCTTCACTTTCGTGGTGCGCAAGGTCACGCCGGCCAAGGTGGGCGACTCGCAGGTGCCCGTCGTCACCTTCTTCCTGCTGGTGATCGCCTACGCGGTGGTCAGCTTCGAGAAGATCGACCTGTGCGTGCGCATCGGCCTGGAGCAGTGCAAATGACCACGCCGCGCGGCTTCGACTACCGCTGGCTCAAATGGCGCGCCATGGCGCTGATCGTGCTGGCACGCAACGCGGCGGCCGAGGACACGTTCGACGCGATGCTCGCGCGCTGGCCCGACGACGCGTACGCGCTGTCCAGCCGCGCCCACCTGCGGGCGCAGGCCGGGCGCCGCAGCCAGGCCATCGCCGACATGGAGCGCGTGATCGCGCTGCCCGAGGCGAACGCGGCGCACTGGTTCAACCTGGGCTTCCTGCTCGACGAGGCCGAGCGCTACGACGAGGCCGAGCCGGCCTTTCGCAAGGCGCTCGAACTCGACCCCAAGCTCGACCGCGCCTGGTACGGCCTGGGCCTGGTGCTGATCCGCCAGAAGCGGCTCGACGAAGCGGTGGCCGCACTCGAGCGCAACACCAAGCTGCAGCCGATGAGCCCGTATGCCTGGTACCAGCTCGCGCGCGTGCAGGTCGACCGCGCGCAGCCCGACGAGGCGCGCAAGATCATCCGCCACCTCAAGGGCTTCGAGCCCAAGGTGGCTGCGCAGCTGGAGCGCGAAACGGGCCTGGCGCCTGGAAACGATTGAAGGAGAACCGGCTCATCCCGGTGTGAGTGTATGGAGGCAACGCGATGCAATTGACAGAAACGCAGCGCCATTACTGGCAGAAGAACCTGAGGATCACCTCGGTTCTGATGGTCATATGGTTCGTCGTGACGTTCGGCGTGGGCTATTTCGCGCGCGACCTGAACTTCACTTTCTTCGGCTGGCCGTTCAGCTTCTGGGTGGGAGCCCAGGGTGCGCTGATCGTCTATGTCGTCATCATCTGGTTCTATGCCCGCTACATGAACAAGCTGGACCAGGAACACGGCGTTGCCGAAGAGGAGGAATGACATGGCTGGCCTAGGTTTCGAACATGCCGCCGGCACCGGTGCCGCGGCGAACAGGGCGTTCAAGGCCCAGTTGAACAAGGTGTACGCCTGGTACACCGGCGGCTTCATCGGCTTCGTCATCGTGCTCGGGGTGCTCGAGCAGATGGGGTTGCCGCGCAGCTGGATCGGCTTCATCTTCCTGCTGGCCACCGTGGCGCTGTATGCCGGCATCGGCATCATGAGCCGCACCAACGACGCGGCCGAGTACTACGTGGCCGGCCGGCGCGTGCCCGCGATCTACAACGGCATGGCGACCGGTGCGGACTGGATGTCCGCCGCATCGTTCATCGGCATGGCCGGCACGCTGTACCTCACGGGCTACGGCGGCCTGGCCTTCATCATGGGCTGGACCGGCGGCTACTGCCTGGTGGCGCTGTTTCTCGCGCCCTACCTGCGCAAGTTCGGCCAGTTCACGATTCCCGACTTCCTGGGCGCCCGCTTCGAGGGCAACCTGCCGCGCTTCATCGGCATCTGCGCCGCGATCCTGTGCTCCTTCACCTATGTGGTGGCGCAGATCTACGGCGTCGGCCTGATCACGACGCGCCTGTCGGGCCTCGCGTTCGAGGTCGGCATCTTCGTCGGCCTGGGCGGCATCCTGGTGTGCTCGTTCCTCGGCGGCATGCGCGCGGTCACGTGGACCCAGGTGGCCCAGTACATCATCCTGATCATCGCGTACATGATCCCGGTGGTGTGGCTGTCGGTGAAGCAGACCGGCGTGCCGATCCCGCAGGCCGTCTACGGCTTCCAGCTGCAGAAGGTCAGCGAGCTCGAGAAGAAGCTGCGTGCCGACCCGAAGGAGCAGGAGGTCATCGGCATCTTCAAGCAGCGTGCCGACGCGGCCGACGCCAAGCTCAAGGACGTGCCGGCCGCGATGGCGGCCGACCAGGCCGCCGCGCAGAAGAAGATCGACGACCTGAAGGCCGCCAACGGCCCGGTGGCCGACATCCAGGCTGCCGAGAAGGAACTGGCGGCGCTGCCGAAGACATTGGAAGACGCGAAGAAGGCGTACACGGCGGCCAAGACCACCAACACGGCGCGTACCGCGCCGCTGGGTGGCATGCCGTCGCATGCGGCCATCTTTGCCGGCGACCCGAACGGCGACGACAAGGCCAAGGCGGCATTCGACACCTCGCGCCGCAACTTCCTGGCTTTGATCTTCTGCCTGATGGTGGGCACGGCCGCGCTGCCGCACATCCTGATGCGCTACTACACCACGCCGTCGGTGAAGGAAGCGCGGGAGTCGGTGACCTGGTCGCTGTTCTTCATCTTCCTGCTGTACTTCACGGCGCCGGCTCTGGCGGTGCTGGTCAAGTACGAGATGTTCACCGGCGTCGTCGGCACCTCGTTCGCGGCCTTGCCGGAGTGGATCACGGCTTGGAACCGCGTCGACCCGACGCTGCTGTCGGTGACCGACGTCAACAAGGACGGCATCCTGCAGTTGGGCGAGATCCGCATCGGCGGCGACATCATCGTGCTGGCCACGCCAGCCATCGGTGGCCTGCCGTTCGTGATCTCGGGCATGGTGGCCGCCGGCGGCCTGGCGGCGGCGCTGTCCACCGCGGACGGCCTGCTGCTGACGATCGCCAACGCGCTGTCGCACGACCTGTACTACAAGATGATCGACCCCAACGCCCCCACGTCGCGCCGCGTGGCCATCTCCAAGGCCCTGCTCGTGATCGTGGCCTTGGCGGCGGCGGCGGTGGCGGCGCAGAAACCGGCGGACATCCTGTTCCTGGTCTCGGCGGCGTTCTCGTTCGCAGCAGCGGCGTTCTTCCCGGCGCTGACCCTGGGCATCTTCTGGAAGCGGGCCAACAAGTGGGGCGCCACGCTGGGCATGATCGCCGGCCTGGGTACGACCTTCTACTACATGGTCACGACGCAACCCTGGCTGCGCGGCGTGTTCGGCGTCACCTCGCCGATCGCCGACAACATCTGGTGGGGCATCCAGCCGATCTCGGCCGGCCTGTTCGGCGTGCCGGTGGGCTTTGCGGTGATCATCATCGTCAGCCTGCTGACCGGTCAGCCGCGCCAGGACACGCAGGAACTGGTGGAGCACGTGCGCTACCCGAACCTGAAGGGTTCCAAGCCGGCACGTGCCTGAGACACCACATTGAGTTGATCCAGGTCCAGCCTGGATCACCCGAAGGGCCCCGCGAGGGGCCCTTTTTCATGGGCCATTCCTTATGCTTGGTGGCATGAGCCTCAGCCCATCGTTGAACCTCGTGGCCAACCTGCGCGCGGAGTTGATGCGCTTTGCACCGTTCGCGCAGATGGACCCGGCGCATGTGGACCGCTTCGTCGAGGCCTCGGCGCAGGCCTACTACGAGCCGGGCGAGGTGGTGCTGTCACCGGCCAGCGGCGCCGTCGCGCAGCTGATCTTCATCCGCCGCGGCAGCGTCAGCGGCCGCCGCGGCGAGCAGTCGGAGTCGGTCGGCGCCTCCGAGTACGAGGCGGGGGACCTGTTCCCGGTCGGCGCGGCGATGAGCGCGCGCGCGGTGATCGCCACCTACACCGCCAATGCCGACACCTTCTGCCTGCAGCTGCCGCTGGCCGCGATGCACGAACTGGCGCGCGACAGCGCGCCCTTCGCCGACTTCCTGAACCGCCGCGTGCACCGCTTCCTCGAGCTGTCGCGGCGCGCGCTGCAGGTGGCCTATGCCTCGCAGTCGCTGGCCGAGCAGTCGCTCGAGACGCCGCTGGGCCAGCTGGTGCGCCGCGCCGCCTACGGCGTGGCGCCGGCCACGCCGCTGGCCGACGCGCTGGGCGCGATGCACGACAAGCGCATCGGCTCGGTGCTGGTGCTCGACGAGGTCAGCGGCGCCGCGCTGGGCATCCTGACCCGCCACGACATCCTCGGCCGCGTCACGCTGCGCGGCGTGACCCTCGAGCGGCCGATCGCCGAGGTGATGAGCACGCCGGTGCACACGCTGTCGACGCGCCACAGCGCGCAGGACGCGGCGCTGCTGATGTCGCGCCACGGCATCCGCCACGTGCCGGTGACCGACGCGGCCGACCCGGGCGGCCGCGTGGTCGGCATCCTGTCCGAGCGCGACCTGTTCGCGCTGCAGCGCCTGTCGCTCAAGCAGGTCAGCACCGCGATCCGCGCCGCGCCCGACATCGACACGCTGCGCGAGGTGGCGACCGACATCCGCCGCTTCGCGCGCAGCCTGCTCGGGCAGGGCGTGCGCGCGCGCCAGCTGACCGAGCTGATCAGCCACCTCAACGACGTGCTGACCGAGCGCCTGGTGACCCTGGTGGCCGAGCGCCATGGCGTCGACCTGACACGCGCGTGCTGGCTCTCGTTCGGCTCCGAGGGTCGCAGCGAGCAGACCATCGCCACCGACCAGGACAACGGCATCGTGTTCGCGAGCGCCGACCCGGCGCGCGAGCGGCCGGCGCTGCTGGCCTTCGCGCGCGAGGTCAACGAGGCGCTCGACGCCTGCGGCTACCCGCTGTGCAAGGGCAACGTGATGGCCAGCAACCCCGAGTGCTGCCTGACGCAGGACGAATGGATGCAGCGCTTCGGCGACTGGATCGACCATGGCGCGCCCGAGGACCTGCTCAACGCCAGCATCTACTTCGACTTCCGGCCCCTGGCCGGCCAGGCCGGCCTAGCGCAGCCGATGCGCGAGCTGGTGGTGCAGCATGCGTCGCGCAACGCGCGCTTCATGAAGCAGATGGCCGAGAACGCGTTGCGCAACGGCCCGGCGCTGAACTGGCTCGGCGGCATCGACACCCAGGCCCAGGGCGACCAGTCGGTGGTCGACCTCAAGCTGCACGGCACTGCGATCTACGTCGACGCGGCGCGCCTGTACGCGCTGGCGCACGGCGTGCCGGCGACCGCCACCCGCGAGCGCTTCGAGGCCATCGCGCGCGCGATGGGCGTGCCGGCGCAAGAGGCCGAGGCCTGGACGGCCGGCTTCGAGGTCCTGCAGCTGCTGCGCCTGCAAGTGCAGCTCGAGCGCGACAGTCGCCCGGCGGTGGACGCGGCCGACGGCAACCCGAACCTGATCGATGTCAACGCGCTCAACGACATCGACCGCCGCGTGCTCAAGGAGAGCCTGCGCGTCGCGCGCCGCCTGCAGCAGCGGATCGAACTGGACTACCTTCGGTGAGCTTGCTGGCGCGCTGGTTCGGCGCAGCGAAGGCCCCGCCGGTCGACACGCGGCGCTGGGTCGTGCTCGACGTCGAGACCACCGGCCTGGACATGCGGCACGACCAGCTGTTGGCCATTGCCGCGGTGGCGCTGCACGTCGACGAGGGCCACGCGCCGCGGGTGGTGCTGGCGGACAGTTTCGAGGCCGTGCTGCAGCATCAGAGCCGCAGCACCGACAAGGACAACATCCTGCTGCACGGCATCGGCGTCGGCGCGCAGCGCGCGGGTGCGCCGCCGCGCGAGGTGCTGCAGGCCTTCGAACAGTGGGTGGGCGCCTCGCCGCTGATCGCCTTCCACGCGGCCTTCGACCAGACGATGATCGGCCGCGCGATGCAGCAGGCCTGTGGCCGGCGCCTGGCCAACCGCTGGCTCGACCTGGCGCCGGTGGCCAGCGGCCTGCACCCGGCGGCGGGCGGGCGGGCGCTGGACGACTGGCTGGCGCACTTCGGCATCGAATGCGCGGTGCGCCACCAGGCCGCCGCCGACACGCTGGCCACCGCCGAGCTGCTGCTGCGGCTGTGGCCGGCGGCGCGCGCGCAGCGCTGCGATTCGTTCGAGGGGCTGGACGCGCTGGCGCGTCACCAGCGCTGGCTCAGCCGCGACGGCTGAACCAGCGCCGGCTCATTTCTTGTCGGCGGGCTTGGTGGTGGCGGCTGCCGCCGGCTTGGCGCCGCCGCCGCTGGCGGCGGCCGCATTGCTGGCGGCGTAGGTCAGCTTGGCCTCGCGCATCAGCACCTTGTGGAAGTTCTCGGTGCGGTCGAGCCAGTCGACGAACGGCGCACCGGCCATCGCCGAGGGCTTGAACGCGCCCTGGGCCATGAACTCCTTCCACTCGGGCAGGGCGCGCACGCGGTCGAGCAGGCCGGCGTAATAGGCCACGTGCTCGGGGCCGACCCCGGGCGACATGAAGATGCCGCGCATCATCAGGTACTGCACCGGAATGCCGAAGGACATGCAGGTCGGCAGGTCGTTCCAGCTCTGCGTGGCGGTGATCTTGCCCTGGTAGTCGAGCTTGTTGCCGTCGAATACGCACAGCGGCCGCACCTTGCCCTCGTTCCACAGCTTGGCGGCCTCGATCGGGTTGTTGACGGTGATGTCCACTTCCTTGGCCGCCAGCGAACGCGCCACGTCGCCGCCGCCCTTGAGCGGCAGGTAGGACAGGCGGGTCGACGCGGCCGTCTCGAGCAGGACGCTGATCAACTGGTCTTCCTGCTTGCTGCCGGTGCCGCCGAGCTTGACGCTGCCCGGCTGGCTGGCGCGCAGCGCGTCGAGCAGTTCCTTGGCCGACTTGTGCGGCGAATCGGCGTTGACCCAGAGCACGAACTGGTCCAGCGCCAGCATCTGCACCGGCGTGATGTCGCGCCAGCTGAAGTCGGTGCCGGTGGCCAGCGGCGTGGTGAACAGGTTGGACAGCGTGATGATCAGCTTGTGCGGGTTGCCCTTGGCCGCCTTGACGTCGAGCAGGCCCTCGACGCCCGAATTGCCGGCCTTGTTGACCACCGTGAGCGGCTGGTTCATCAGCTTGTGCTTGGTGACCATCTGGGCAATGAAGCGCGCCATCTGGTCGGCGCCGCCGCCGGTGCCCGCCGGCACCACGAGTTCGACGGGTGCCGTGGGCTCCCAGGCCCAGCCGGGAGCGCTGAAGCCGGCCAGCGCGGCCACGGCCAGAGCGCCGAGGCGGCCGCGGGCGGTGGAACGGGTCGATGCGGGGAATGAAGACTTCATCGGCAACCTCTGTGCCGCAGGCTGCGGCGATCCGAATGTAGATGCTAGGCCCCGGCGGCGCTGCAGAAGCGGTCCCGGTCCGGCGCGCGCAGGCGCTGTGCGAAATAGTGCCCGATCATGCCGTGTGCGACGGCATGCTCGGGCGGCGCGAGCAGCGGCCCCAGGTCCTCGATCCAGCGCGCCGAGCAGGTGCGCGCCGGGGCGTCACTGGCGGCACAGTCCAGCAGGGCGTCGAAACCGGCACGCCAGCGCCGCCAAGTGGAGCGGTCCATCACCGGGCCGTGGCCCGGCAGCAGGCGCCCGAACGGCAGCGCGTCGATGCGCCCCAGCGCCTCGCGCCAGCGTGCCGGGCACGCCGTGTCGAGAAATGGCACCGGCAGCGTCACCAGGTCGCCGACCGCGAGCACGCCGCTGGCGCGGTCAAAGATCCAGAGATCGCCATCGCTGGCGGCGGTTTCGTGGCCGATGGTCAGTTCGCGGCCGGCCAGCGACAGCGCCTGCGGCGGGCCGTCGATGGAGCGTGTCGGCACCAGCGCTGCGGCTCGGTCGTACAGCGCGAGGTCGACGCGGATCATCTCGCGCACGTCGGCCGTCGTCTTCGGGTCGGCGAGCATGCCCTCGAGGTCGCGTCGGAAGGTCGCAAAGCGTTCGCCGACCGCGCGTGCCACGGCCGGGCTGCCGATCACCTCCAGCCCCGGCAGCGCGTCGCGCAGACGCGCGTTGCCTCCCAGGTGGTCGAGGTGCCAATGCGTGTTGACCACATGGGTGATCGGGCGGCCGCGCCGCGCCGCGAAGTCCAGCAGCGCCTGGCTGTGCTCGGCGTGGCGGCCGCTGTCAACGAGCACCAGGCCAGTTTGCCCCTCGAGCACCAGGCTGTTGCCGTCGGGTTGGCGATCGCGCGGAAAGCGCCCGGGCAGCAGCCACAGGCCGTGGCCGAGCGGCTGCAGCACCGGGTCGTTCGTCGGGGTGGGCGGTATTGCAGCGCAGGCCCCGAGAAGGGCAGCGACGAGCAGCGGCAGGGGGCGCATCGCCGGCATTGTGTGAGGCTGCGTGACGCATGCCTGCCCAGCCGCGCAAGTTCGCAATTTCTGCTCCATCGCGTGGCGGTGACGCAGCGGTGCACTCCACAATCGTGGCCGTGATCGTCACGACCCGTTTTCCTGATCTTCCACCCGGCCCCGAGACCGCGGTGAACGCCGAGTTCCGGGCGCGCTTCCGGGCCGGCTGGGGCCGTGTCGACTCGGTCTTCCTGGCGCGTACTGCGCGGGCCGAGATCGAGCCGCTGCCGTCGGCCTGGTCGATCAAGCTGGTGCTCGAAGGCTCGGCCGAGTTGCGTCTGGGACGGCGCCGTCTGCGCCTGGAGCCGGGGCGCTTCCTGCTCGTGAACCCGGGCCAGACCTACGGCGTGCGCATCGACGAGCCGACGCTGTGCTTCAGCCTGCACTTCAGCCCCACGCTCGCGCGCGAGGTGGCCGCGAGCCAGGGCCTGGGCTGGGACGCAGCGCTGGACGGCCGCGAAGTGGCGCCCGAGCCGCTGTGGCGCGAGCAGCTGCAGCGCGACGACGACGGCGCATTGCAGCCGTGGCTGGGGCGCATTCGCGCGCGCGTCGCCGGCGCCGCGGCCGGTGCGCACGAGGAGGACTTCGTCGAGCTGCTGGCCCGGCTGCTGGCGCGCGAGTGCCGCGAGCGCTACCGAATGCTGTCGCGCCTGTCGGCGTAGCGTGCGGTAACTCGCGACGAACTTCTGCGGCGCCTCGGCTGGGCCAACGACTTCATCGAGGGCCACTACCGCGAGCCGATCGGCCTGGCGCAGATGGCGGCGGCAGCCCACCTGTCGAAGTTCCACTTCCTGCGTGCGTTTCGCGAGCTGCACGGCCGAACGCCTGCCGACCAGCTGCGCGCACGCCGCGCCGAGGCTGCGCGGCGTGCGCTGGCCGCGGGCGTGCGCGGCCTGTCCGGGCTGCTGGCCTGCAGCGGCTTCGGCTCGCGCTGGTCGTTGCAGCGTGCGCTGCGCGATCACGGCGGCACGCCATTGCCCGCCACGCCATGACCGGCCGAGAGCCAGGCGCGTCGGCCGGCCTCGAATGCGGTGGTGTCCTCAGCCGAGAAAGGCGCGTAGGGCCTCGGCCAGCGCCTCGGGCTGGTCGTGGTGCAGCATGTGGCCGGCGTCGGCCAGCGTCACGCGCTGCACCTGCTTCACCTGCGCCAGGCGCGCATCGAACTCGGCGCGCGGGTAGCGCTCGCCCCACCACTTGCGCATGTCGGTCTGCGCCCCCTCGACCCACAGCACGGGCGCCTCGATCGCGCGCCAGGCGGCCACCGCCTCCTCGGCGCGGTAGGGCACCGGGTTGACGCGCTTGTGCGCCGGGTCGGCGCGCAGATGCCATTGACCGTCGGCACGCGGCTCGGCCCAGTGCGTTGCCAGCCAGGCCGCCTTGTCCGCGGCCAGGCGCGGGTTGTTCTTGCGCAGGCGCGCGGCCACGCCGGCGGCGTCGGCATAAGGCGAAAAGCCCTGCGGCGCCTTCAGCTCATCGAGCCACTGCGCGGCGCGCTTCGGTGCCGCGTCGGCCTTCATGTCGGGCAGGCCGAAGCCTTCGAGGTTGATCAGCTTGCGGATGCGGCCGGTGCGGATGCCGGCATAGCTCATCACCACGTTGCCGCCCATGCTGTGGCCGAGCAGGTCGAAGGGCTGGCCTGGCGCGAGCGCGTCGGCCAGCGCATCGAGGTCGCCCAGGTAATCCGGGAACCAGTAGCCGTCGCTGCCGCTGCTGGACGTGCCGCCGAAGCCGCGCCAGTCGGGAGCGACGATGAAACGCGCATCGCCTTCGAGCGCGGCCAGCGCGTCGACGACGAACTGGAACGAAGCGCCGACGTCCATCCAGC
Organism: Aquincola sp.; assembly: GCA_022841885.1. Taxonomy (GTDB): domain Bacteria; phylum Pseudomonadota; class Gammaproteobacteria; order Burkholderiales; family Burkholderiaceae_C; genus CADEEN01. The sequence goes on from JALHQP010000002.1 coordinate 122,944, forward strand.
CGTGCAGCATCACCAGCAGCGGCCGCTTGGGCGTGGCCAGCTTGGCGTCGCCCCAGGTGTTGAGGTGGTAGGACAGGCCGCGAACCGGCAGCTTCTGGTCGGTGGCCGGACGGCGGGGCAGGTAGGTCAGGGACATCCCGGCACTGTAGGGGAGGGGTGCGAAGCCGCTGTCGCGGCATGGACAATGGCGGCCATGAGTTGTGCCCACCGCCTGCGCGCTGCCGAGCCGCGCGACCTGGACGCCATCGTCGCACTGATCGGCGAACTGGCCGAGTTCGAGAAGCTCACGCACCTGCTCGAGGTGACGCCGGACAAGCTGCGCCCGCACCTGTTCGGCGAACGGCCGGTGGCCGAGTGCGTGGTCGGCGAGGTGGACGGCGAGGTGGTGGCCTTCGCGCTCTTCTTCACCAACTTCTCGACCTTCCTGGCCAAGCCGGGTCTGTACCTCGAGGACCTGTACGTGCGCCCGGCGCAACGCGGCACCGGCCTGGGCAAGGCGCTGCTCGAACACCTGGGCCGCCTGGCCGCCGGGCGCAGCTGCGGCCGCTTCGAGTGGAGCGTGCTGGATTGGAACGAGCGCGCGATCCGCTTCTACGAGGGCCTGGGCGCCACCGTGATGCCCGACTGGCGCATCTGCCGCATCACCGGCGAACGCCTCGAGCGCTTCTCGTCGAGGACGTGATGCGGCGCGTGCTCATCTGCTGCGCTTGGGTGCTTGCCGCCTCGACAGCGGGTGCCGCCGTGGACCTCGACACGCTGTGGAACTTCGCCGACCCGGCGGCCAGCGAAGAGCGCTTCCGCGAGGCGATTGCCGGCGCGATCGGCGACGACGCGCTGGTGCTGCGCACGCAAATCGCGCGCAGCTTCAGCCTGCGCAGCCGCTTCGACGACGCGCACCGCGAGCTCGACGCGATTAAACCGGCGTTGGCCGCAGCGGGCGTCGAGCCGCGCGTGCGCGCGTGGCTCGAGCGCGGCCGCACGCTGCGCTCGGCCGGCAAGCCCGCCGAAGGCAAGCCGCTGTTCCTGCGCGCCTACGTGACGGCCGATGCCGCCAAGCTCGAACGCCTGGCGGCCGACGCGCTGCACATGGTGGCGCTGGCCGAGCCACAGCTCGACGAGCGCATCGCCTGGAACCGGCGCACGATCGACTACGCGCGCCGTGCCAGCGATCCGCGCGCGCAGGGTTGGCAGGCTGCGGCGCTGAACAACATCGGCAGCGACCTGCGCGAGGCGGGGCGCCTGTTGGAGAGCCTGGCGACCTTTCGCGAGGCGCTGGCGGCCTACGAGCGCATCGGGCGCGCCGACCGTGTGCGCTTCGCGCGCTGGCAGGTGGCCAACGTGCTGCGCCTCGCGGGCCAGGCCGACGAGGCGCTGGCGATGCAGCTCGCGCTCGCGCGCGCCGCGGCGGCGGCCAGCGCGCCCGACCCCCATGTCCACGACGAACTCGCGCTGCTGCACGCCGCGCGCGGGCAAGCCGAGCCGGCGGCCAAGGCGCGGGCCAGGGCGGAGGAGCTGCGC